>CALCRU010000065.1 GCA_937894335.1 uncultured Treponema sp.
GGCTTTTATCCCCATTTTATTCAATCACACAAAAAAAGTGATTGAACCATTTTTTTTCAAAAAAAGTCTCCCAAAAAATTTTCATCTTTTGGGAGACCTTCAATTTGCACCAGGCTAACAAGCACCCGGTTTAATCTTCATCCATCATCTGGTCCATCATGGAAGAAGCTTCTTCCATCTGCATTTCACGCTCATGTTCCAACTTGCGCATCTCGATAATTTCGTTCATCTTTGCGTCAAGGTCGGCAGCGGTAGAGTCAGACAACTTTACATTGTGGTAGCGTCTCATACCTGTACCGGCAGGAATCATGTGTCCTATGATGACATTCTCCTTAAGTCCGCGCAGGTGGTCAACAGAGCCAGCGATTGCGGCATTTGTAAGAACGCGTGTAGTTTCCTGGAACGAAGAAGCAGAAATGAACGAATCCGTTGCAAGTGCCGCTTTTGTAATTCCCTGGAACATAGGACGGGCTATAGCAGGCTGACCACCTTCCTCAATAACGCGTGCGTTTTCTTCGTGGAAGTGATACTTGTCAATCTGCTGACCGTAAATGAAGCGAGTATCGCCTACATCAACAATCTCAACCTTCTTAAGCATCTGGCGAATAATAATACCAATATGCTTGTCATTAATCTTTACACCCTGTGCACGGTAAACGGACTGAATCTCATCCATAAGGAATTCCTGCAGTGCGTTTTCTCCCAGAATGGCAAGAATGTCGTGAGGGTCAATTGCTCCATCGCACATTGGCTCACCGGCTTCCACACGGTCTCCGTCACGAACAAGCAGACGCTTTGTCATGGGAATAAGGTGGGTATACTGCTGACCATATTCATCTTCTACGATGATTGTGCGCTTTGCCTTAACGATTTTACCAAACTTAACTATGCCAGTAATCTGAGACAGAACGGCAAGTGACTTTGGTCTGCGTGCCTCAAAGAGTTCAGAAACACGAGGAAGACCAAGGGTAATATCGTTAGCCTTTGCAGCGGCCTTAGGAATGTTTGCAAGGCGAACACCAGGATGAATCTGCTGCTTGTCTTCTACAAGGAGGATTGCTCCAGTTGGCAGATAGTAGCTTCCCTTTTCGTTACCATCTTCGTCAGTAACAAGAATGCGCGGCTGACGGGTTTCAAGGTGCAGGTCAGAAATAACGCGTTCTTTGTTGCCAGTAACAGAGTCGGTGCGTTCCTCAAGGGTTGCATCAGGAATAATGTCTTCGAAGTGAACATATCCTGTTTCGTCGGCTTTACCTTCTGCAATAATAGGTTCATTGTATGCGTCAAATTCGCCAATGGGTTCACCGGCTTCGGCAACAACATCAGCATTAAGGAACTTGGCATAGATTGTTGAACCGTTGATTATCTCTGTCTTCTGGTCATTGCTTGCCAAATAGAGGACACCCTTGCGTACATATACATATCCGTTATCAGTTGCCTCTACTTCATTGCCCGAAGCATTCTTAAGGATTGGAGTTCCCTTCCTTACGCGAGAGCCGTCTTCTACAAGAACAGTTCCGTTTCCAACTTCGTGCTTTGCAAACAGTTTTGCAGAAACCATAAAGCCCTTACGAGTAAACAGTTCGTTGCCGTTGGAAAGTTCAACATTTGTACCTGTAATGCTCTTTATGAGTACTGGATACTTCATGACAATGTGGTTGTCCTGAGTTGACATTTCAGCAGCACCACCTGTATGGAATGTTCGCAGTGTAAGCTGTGTACCAGGCTGACCGATTGACTGTGCGGCAATGGTTCCTACTGCTTCGCCGATTTCTACAATCTTATTGCGTGCCAAATCTTTTCCGTAGCACTTTACGCAGATTCCGTGCTTGCTTTCGCAGGTAAGAACAGTGCGCAACTTAACCTTTTCAACACCAGCCTTGTCAATTTTTTCTGCAAGGGCTTCGTCAATATACTGGTTAACATCGCACAAAAGATCACCTGTAACAGGGTCAAGAACGCGTTCAATTGAGTAGTGTCCGGCAATGCGTGAAGCAAGAGTTTCTACTATTGTTTCACCGTCTTTAATAGCCGTGTAATCAATACCGTTAATTGTTCCGCAGTCATCTTCGTTGATTACAACATCCTGAGCAACATCAACAAGGCGTCGGGTCATGTAACCAGCGTCAGCTGTCTTAAGAGCTGTATCTGAAAGACCCTTGCGGCATCCGTTTGTAGAAATAAAGAATTCAATAACGGAAAGACCTTCCTTAAAGTTTGCCTTAATAGGAAGTTCAATAATGTCACCATTAGGCTTCTGCATAAGACCGCGCATTGCAGCCAGCTGGGAAATCTGCTTCTTAGAACCACGAGCACCAGAAATGGCCATCATGTAGAAGGTGTTAAATCCGTCCTTGTCCTTTTCCAGATTTTCCATCATCTTGTCAGACAGTTCCTTGTCAGTCTTTTCCCAAACTTCTGTTACGCGCTTGTAGCGTTCATCAGCGGTAATAAGAGAGTCGGAATACTGCTTGACGATTTTTGCAACTTCAGCATTTGCCTTGTCAACCATTGCCTTCTTTTCTTCAGGAACAAGAATATCGTCCATAGAAAGAGTTGCGCCGTAGAAGGTAGCGTTTTTGTATCCGCATGCCTTAATTGCGTCCAACATCTGAATGGTAAGCCAAGGACCTTTTGTATGGTAGACTTCCTCAATCATAGCCTTGAGCTTTTTGTCGCCCATCTGCTCGTTGTAGAATTCCACCTGATCAGGCATGGCCTCGTTAAATGCAAGGCGTCCTGCAGAAGTAAGAAGATATTTGTTTTCGGGTTCCTTGTCTGCATGAACAGGCTTTCCAAGAACATCCTTGTGAATCTTAATTTCTGCCTGCCATTCAATTGCACCAGAAGAAGCAGCCATGCGAACTTCATCGGGAGAACTGAACAGTTTGCCTGTTCCCTTTGCGTTAGGCTTAATGCTTGTCATGTAGTAGATACCAAGAACCATGTCCTGAGACGGAGCCACGATTGTGTTACCGTTAGCAGGGTCAAGCAGGTTGCGTGCAGAAAGCATAAGGTTCCAACATTCCATCTGAGCAGCCTGAGTAAGGGGCACATGGATTGCCATCTGGTCACCGTCAAAGTCGGCGTTAAATGCCTTACATGCAAGAGGATGCAACTTAAGTGCCTTACCCTGAACAAGTACTGGTTCAAATGCCTGAATTCCAAGGCGGTGCAGTGTAGGAGCACGGTTAAGCATAACCGGATGTTCCCTTACAACTTCGTCAAGAATTGCAAACACTTCGGGGGCTTCACTTTCTACAAGGAGCTTTGCCTTTTTAATGTTAAATACAACACCCTTGTCTACAAGCTTCTTCATGATAAAGGGCTTGAACAGTTCCAGAGCCATCTTTGTAGGAAGACCGCACTGCCACAACTTAAGTTCAGGACCAACAACAATTACGGAACGGCCAGAATAGTCTACGCGCTTACCAAGAAGGTTCTGGCGGAATCGGCCCTGCTTTCCCTTGAGCATGTCGCTAATTGATTTAAGAGGACGATTTGATGCACCCTTAACCACACGCTTTCTCTTGTTGTTATCAAAGAGTGCGTCTATTGCTTCCTGAAGCATGCGCTTTTCGTTTCTGATGATGATGTCAGGAGCGGAAAGTGACTGCAAACGGCGCAGACGGTTGTTGCGGTTGATTACGCGGCGGTAAAGATCGTTAAGGTCACTAGTTGCAAAACGGCCACCCTCAAGCTGAACCATAGGACGCAAATCCGGCGGAATTACTGGAATTACATCAAGAATCATCCAACTAGCCTTGTTGCCAGAAGAGCGGAAGTTTTCTACGATTTCAATTCTTCGCAGAAGGTTCTTGTCGCTCTTTGCACCCTTTTCAATCATCTTTGCACGGAGTTCCGCTGCAAGTGCGTCAAGGTCGAGTCCTTCAAGCAAAGTCTTAATAGCCTCTGCACCCATGCTTGCAGTAAATGAACCACCGTAGCGTTCCTGAGCCTGAATGTACTCGTCTTCGGTAAGAAGCTGCATTTTTTCTAGGTCTGTTTCGCCTGGATCAATTACAATGTACTTCTCGTAGTAAAGTACTGAGCGCAGTGAGCCAACTGGAAGGTCAAGAAGTTTTCCCATGCGGCTAGGCACAGTGCGGTAGTACCAAATGTGGCTTACCGGTGCTGCAAGTTCAATGTGTCCTGTGCGTTCGCGGCGTACCTTAAAGTGGGTAACTTCAACTCCACAGCGGTCACAAATTACACCCTTGTAGCGGATGCTCTTAAACTTACCGCAGTAGCATTCCCACTCTTTTGTAGTACCGAAAATCTTTTCGCAAAAGAGACCGTCACGCTCTGGACGAAGGGTGCGGTAGTTGATTGTCTCCGGTTTTTTTACTTCACCGTAAGACCATGCACGAATATCATCTGGAGAAGCAAGTTTTATCTTAAGAGATGCAAAATCCTGAATATCCTGAATGTCCTGAGACTCACGCATTTTCGTCCTCCTTCTTAAATCCTGCACCGCTTTCCTTTATAAGTTCACGGTCGCGTTCCGTAAGGGCAATCTGCTTACCCTTGTCGTCGTAGATTGTAAAGTCCAAAGCAAGACCACGAAGTTCCTGAACAAGAACATTGAATGATTCAGGCACTCCAATTGGAGCGGTGGGATCACCCTTAACGATGGACTTGTAAACCTCAGAACGACCTGTCATGTCGTCAGACTTAATAGTCATCATTTCCTGCAAGGTGTTTGCGGCACCGTATGCTTCAAGCGCCCAAACTTCCATTTCTCCAAGACGCTGACCACCAAACTGAGCCTTACCTCCCAGTGGCTGCTGGGTAACAAGTGAGTAAGGACCTGTTGAACGAGCATGCATTTTGTCGTCAACAAGATGGTGCAGTTTCATGAAGTAAATTACGCCTACAAAAATGGGATTAATAAAAGGCTCACCAGTAAATCCGTCGCGGACAACCTGCTTACAGTCGGGGCTTAATCCAGCTTCCTTAAGTTTTTCCGCAATCTGTTCCTGACTAGGGGTCTGGAATGCAGGAGAGTTGTAGAACTCGTTCAAAACCTGACCAGCGCGTCCAAGTTCGCTTTCCATAATCTGACCGATGTTCATTCGAGAAGGAACACCAAGTGGGTTAAGGCAAACATCAAGAGGAGTACCATCTTCCAAGTAAGGCATATCTTCAATAGGAAGAATGCGGGCAACAACACCCTTGTTACCGTGGCGGCCTGCCATCTTGTCGCCTTCGCAAAGCTTGCGCTTGTCGGCAATAAGAACTTTTACAACCTCATCAACACCAGGATTAAGGTCGTCACCTTCAGTCCTCTTAAGGCGCTGAATGTCAATTACAATACCCTGAACTCCGTGGGGAACATGCAAAGAAGTATCGCGAACTTCCTTAGCCTTTTCACCAAAGATTGAATTCAAAAGTTTGAACTCTGGAGTGGTTTCGGTCTCGCTCTTTGGAGTTACCTTTCCAACAAGAATGTCTCCTGAGCGAACCTTTGCACCAATGCGTACAATACCTTCGGCATCAAGATTGTCCAGTGCCTTTTCTGAGGTATTGGGAACATCACGGGTAATTTTTTCGGGACCAAGTTTTGTCTCGCGGATTTCGGTCTGGAACTCGTGGATATGTACTGATGTATACATGTCCTCCTTGATTACACGCTGGCTAATAAGAACAGCATCCTCATAGTTGTATCCGTTCCAAGGCACAAAACCAACCAGAATGTTGCGTCCCAAAGAAAGTTCACCGTTAAATGTTGCAGGACCGTCTGCAATAACATCACCCTTCTTAACCTTTTCTCCAACCTGAACAGTAGGTCTCTGATGGTTACAGGTGTCGCTATTTGTGCGCTGATATTTAAGCAGAGGATATTCGTCCAGTTCTTCTGGCTTCCCCTTCGGCTTAATTTTAATCAGGTCGCTTTCTACCCATACAACTTCACCATCTCGCTTTGCCTTAACAAGAACACCTGAATCGTAAGCAGTTTTCTGCTCCATGCCAGTACCAACATGAGGTGGCTCTGGGAACAGAAGGGGAACGGCCTGTCTCTGCATGTTACAGCCCATGAGTGCGCGGTTTGCGTCGTCGTGCTCAAGGAATGGAACAAGAGAAGCGGAAACAGAAATAACCTGACGGGGAGAAACATCCATGTACTGAATGTCTTTTGCAGAACGGCTTGAATAGTCACCACGATGGCGGCATGGAACAAGATCAGTGGGGAATGAACCGTCAGCCTTCATGCCTTCGGTTACCTGACCAATGAAGTACTTGTCTTCATCCATTGCAGCAAGATAGTCAACTTCGTCTGTTGCCTTACCGTTCTGAACCTTGCGGTAAGGTTCTTCAAGGAATCCGTACTCGTTTACGCGGGTAAAAATTGCAAGAGAAACAATAAGACCAATGTTTGGACCTTCAGGAGTCTCGATAGGAAACATGCGTCCGTAGTGGGTGTAGTGAACATCGCGAACTTCAAAGCCTGCGCGGTCACGAGAAAGACCACCTGAACCCAAGGCAGAAAGTCGTCTCTTGTGGGTAAGTTCTGCAAGTGGGTTACACTGGTCCATAAACTGGGACAGCTGTGAAGAACCGAAGAATTCCTTTACAGAAGCAACAATCGGCTTAATGGAAATTAAATCTTGGGGTTTAAGGGTTTCTGTTTCCTTTAAGTTCATGCGCTCCTTGGCAATGCGTTCCATGCGGGCAAAGGCCTTGTTAAATTCGTTTGTAAGAAGTTCTCCTACAGAGCGAACGCGGCGGTTTCCAAGATGGTCAATATCATCAAGAGGCTCATCACCAATGTAAACTTCAATAAGATGTTTCATTGTGTTGATGATGTCGTCTTTTGTAAGCGTAAGGTCATCGACATTTTCTGCATAGTCGAATTTCTTGTTAAGCTTGTAGCGACCTACCCTTCCCAAGTCGTAGCGTCTCTGGCTAAAGAACATGGAAGTAAGATCTTTGTCGGCGGTTTCTACAGTAATGGGCTCACCAGGCATAAGAACAGAATAAACCTTTGAAAGGCATTCTTCCTTTGTAGGCTCGTCAGCATTTTCAACACCGTCTTTAGAGAAGATGATTTCTTCACGCTCGAAGCAGTTTACAATCATCTCGCTATCAAGAGACTCGTTGCGTGCGTCTCCCTTTGGTTTTCCGTCCTTATCCTTTGCACGGGTGTCGAGAAGGATTACAGTAACTTCCTTTACGCCGTTTGCAATAAGGTCGTCAATGTCATGGGGATGAAGCTTGTCGCCAGCGCGGAACAGTTTCTTTTCCTCGCCAGAATCCTTGTCGGTAATAAGGACAGGCTTTGCAAGAACCTTGTCAACAAGATCGTTCCGTTTGGTTGCGGCTTCAGAAACCTTTGCAACTTCTGTCTTATAGAAGCAGCTGATGATTTCTTCCCTAGTTGAATATCCCAAGGCACGCAGGAAAATTGTTCCAAGAATTTTCTTCTTGCGGTCAATTTTTGCATAGATGAGATCTTTTTTCTGGTCAATTTCAAACTCAAGCCATGAACCGCGATAAGGAATAATACGGCTTGAATATACGCCCTTGTCATGGCAGAAAATAACTCCAGGCGAACGGTGAATCTGGCTTACTACAACGCGTTCTGCACCATTGATAATAAAGGTACCACGGTCGGTCATAAGCGGAATGTCGCCCATGTAAATGTCTTTCTGAAGAATTGCACCCGTATCCTTAAAGTTAAGGTTGATTCTTGCCTTTAAAGGAACGGCATAGGTTAAGCCCTTTTTCTTGCATTCCAACTCGCTAAATTTAATATTTTCCTTGTCAAGCTCATAGAACTCGTATTCAAGTTCCATGTCACCGTTAGGACTTTCGATTGGAAATGTTGAAGTGAAAACTTCCTGCAAACCCTGATTAAGAAGCGGCTCTTTTTTTTCAAGGCGCTCTTTCTGAATGAAACTTTCGTAAGAAGAAAGCTGGATGTCAATCAGATTCGGCAACTCCATAAAATCCTGGATGTTCTTGCCGATATACTGACGCTCGATTTTTTTTGTCTTTGCGTACATCGTTACCCCTGCGATGTGTGTAAACACTGGAACCCAAGTCGCATGCAACCGCTACAAGCAAAACCTTTGCTCAGCACGAGATGCACAGCCCGTTTACCGCCAATCCAGACAGACCTGAATGCGGAAGGACATTCCCTTTCCCGTTTTTTTTATGACGACAAAAGCCTCAGGGTTACCCCCGAAGCTTTTCGTCCAAAGGGTCCTAAAAAAGAACCCTAAGCATACTGTAAGAAATTCCACGAAGCGGAACCCCTAAGCAGACCGCCGGAAGTTTCCATAACAGAAACCTCCCTAAGCAAACTGCGAGAATTTCCGCAAAGCGGAACTCCAAAGCAGACCGCCGGAAGTTTCAAAGAAACTTCCCTAAGCAAACTGCGAGAATTTCCGCAAAGCGGAAATTCTCGTTAAGCAAGAAATAAGCGTAGCTTATTTCTTGCTTGCTTCTCCACCAGCAGCCTTGATGTCTTCGATGATTTTGTCAGCATCAGCCTTAGAAACACCCTCTTTAAGAGTCTTAGGAGCGCCTTCTACGAGAGCCTTTGCTTCAGCAAGACCAAGACCAGTGATTGTGCGAACAGCCTTGATAACTGCAATTTTCTTATCAGCAGCAACCTTGTCCAAAGTAACTGTGAATTCAGTCTGCTCTTCAGCAGCGGCAGCAGGTGCGGCAGCGGCTACAGCAACAGGAGCAGCAGCAGAAACGCCAAATTTCTCCTCCATTGCCTTTACGAGATCAGCAGCCTGCTGAACAGTCATGTTTGCGATTGCGTCAAGAATTTCATCATTTGAAAGTGCCATAATTGTCTTCTCCTACCATCTTCCAGATGGCGATTTTTTTGGTGCGGCAAAAGGCATACAGCCCTTTGGTATTCCGCTTTCCATTATTGCCGCAGATAGTAATCAGCACATCGAAGCCTAACTGCGGTTTGTTTAAGAGCAGTCCAAGACGCCGTTTAAGCGCTTGCTCCACCCTCTTTTTCCAGCTTTTCCACATAAGCCTGCAAAGTACCTGCAAGTTTTCTTGCTGGTCCGTTGATAGCAGACATAAGCATGGCGATGAGCTGTTTCTTTCCAGGAAGTTTTGAGAAAGCCTCAGTCTTTGCCTGGTCATAAAGTTCGCCTTCAACCCAAGCGCCCTTAACAGCAAGTGTAGGAGCGTCCTTGATAAAGTCGAACAGAATCTTTGCAGACTCATTTGCATCTTCCTTAATCATTGCAATTGCAGTAGGACCTGAAAGGTATTCTGCAACAGCAGTATTCTGGAGTTCTTCAAATGCAACGCGTGCAAAGTTATTCTTGAAAACCTTAAGCTGTGAACCTTTTTCGCGAAGCTGATCACGAAGTTTTGTAATCTGCTCTACGGTAAGTCCGCGGTAATCAATAAACACAAAGTTTGTGTATTCGCCAAGAATCTTTTTTGCTTCTTCAATGGCCTGAGTCTTAGCGGGCTGAAGCTTTTTTGCAACTACTGCCATTATGCTTCCTCCTTGTAATCAATCCAAATGCCTGGGCCCATGGAAGAACTTAAAGATACAGAGCGGATAAATCCAGCCTTTGCATCAATCGGCTTCTTGCGGTTAAGTTCAGCAAGGAAAGCCTTAATGTTGTCCAATGTGTCAGATTCTGACATTGAAACTTTTCCTACAGGAATGTGGATTACTCCACCTTTGTCTGCGCGGAATTCTGTGCGTCCCTTCTTAAGTTCCTCAACAGCCTGAGCAATGTTGGGTGTAACTGTTCCTGTCTTAGGGTTAGGCATAAGACCACGGCGACCCAAAACCATACCCAAGCGACCAACATCCTTCATCATGTCGGGTGTAGCAACTGCAACATCAAAGTCTGTCCAGCCGCCCTTTACCTTTTCAATGTACTCTGCTGCACCGGCATAAGTTGCACCTGCATCAAGTGCTTCCTTTACACGCTCGTCCTTACAGAAAACAAGAACGCGCTTTTCACCAGTAAACTGATGGGGGAACACAAGAGTGTCGCGAACAGTCTGATTCTTTCCAAGTTTGAGAGAGATTGAAAGTTCTACAGTCTCGTCAAACTTTGCGTAGTGCAAATCCTTTACCAATTTGCAAGCTTCGGCAACATCGTACTTTTTGGAAGGATCATACTTCTTAAGCATTTCGTTGTATTTCTTTCCGTGCTTCATTAGTTAGCCTCCACTTCTACACCCATACTGCGTGCAGTACCGGCAATGATTTTCTTTGCAGCCTCAACATCGTTTGCGTTAAGATCCGGAAGTTTCTGGGTGGCGATTTCTGTAAGGCTCTTCTGAGAAAGCTTTCCTACTTTGTCGCGCAAGGGGTTTGCAGCACCCTTCTGAATTCCGGCAGCCTTTTTAATAAGAACTGCTGCAGGTGGAGTCTTGAGGATAAATGTGTAAGATTTGTCCTGATAGACGGTGATTACAACAGGGATGATAAGTCCCTTTTCCATACTCTTGGTGCGGTCATTGAATTCCTGTACGAACTTAGGTGCAGAAACTCCGTGAGGTCCAAGAGCAGGGCCGATTGGCGGTGCCGGTGTCGCAGATCCTGCAGGGCACTGCAGTTTAATGACAGCCGTAACCTTTTTTGTAGCCATAGTATAGCTCCTTATGTTGGTGTGGATAAAGATAGTCCAAATAAGAATTGCTTCTTACAGTTTTTCTTTTCCTAGCGAGGTGCCTTAGTCCAACGGACATGCGCCTCTCCCAAAATAGGCGGATTTCAGAAAACTAAAACCCACTGCTTTTTGTGCAAACTAAATTTTTTCTACCTGGAGCAAGTCCACTTCTACAGGGGTCTCGCGTCCAAAAATCTGAACATTAATGCGGAGTTTGTTGCGTTCCGCGCTAACTTCCTCAACCGTACCTGTGTAAGATGCCAAGGGTCCGTCAGTAATTTTAACCTGATCACCCACATCAAAACTCTGTTTGACATGAACTGACTTTTCACCCTTAAGCTCACCAGCGGCAAGCAGAAGTTTTTTGGCCTCGTCGGTAGAAATTGGGCGAGGTCTTTCAGAAGGATTTGTTCCCACAAAACCAGTTACACCCTGAATGCGGCGGATAGCTGAACATGTGGGCTTCCAACCCAACTGAGGCAAATCCATTTCAAGCATGATGTAACCAGGAAGGATTTTATTTGTGCGGGAATGTTTTTTTCCGTTGCGAATTTCAACAACCTCTTCTGTAGGAACTTTTACATCAGTAACGATGGTAGAATCAATGTCACCTGCGTCAAGAAGTTTATGAAGGGTGCGTTCAATTTTTGCTTCGTATCCAGTGTAGGTATGAAGAATATACCAGCTTTTTGCCATAGGATGCTCCGTTTCTAGAAAATAAGGCGAAGACCAGTGGTAAATGCCCAGTCAAGGAGCCCCAAAACAGCGGCTGCCACTACGGTTGAAACGAGAACAACTCCTACTGAGGAAAGCACATGTGAGCCTGAAGGCCATACAACCTTACGAAGTTCGGCTACACATTCTTTGCAAAACTGAAAAACTTTCATCTTTTTATCCTCAACTCAAAAAATACAGGCCAGGCAGGACTCGAACCCGCGACAACCGGTTTTGGAGACCGGGACTCTACCAGCTGAGCTACTGACCTAAGTTAGATAACTGCTCTAAAACAGAGTTTTAGAGCAGTTATCTAACTTGACGAGAATTTTCTTCGAAAATTCTCGCACTATTTATTTGCTAAGACCATCTATCTTAGACATTCACTTCTACTTGGCGAGAACTTTCTCTGAAAATTCTCGCACTTAGGCACAATTATTTTACCTTTGTTTCCTTGTGCATTGTAGACTTGCGGCAGAAAGGGCAATACTTGTTCTTTTCAAGCTTTCCAGTAATGTTCTTGCGGTTCTTGTATGTAGTATAGTTCTTCTGTTTGCAGTCTGTGCACTGCAGGGCAATGATTTCTACGGCTGTCTTTTTCTTGCTTGCCATTTTAGGTTCTCCTATAAAAACTTAAAAAAGCTCCCGAGCGGAATCGGACCGCTGACCTCATCGTTACCAACGATGTGCTCTACCGACTGAGCTACAAGAGCGCGTTTTGCTATTATGTCGAAACAGTAAAGTTGTGTCAATAGGCAGGAAGGTAAATTTGCAAAAATAACCTATCCCATAATCCTGCCTCTTGGCCGCAATCTATAGATTGCTCTTCTGGTCGGGATGAAGGTAAATTTGCAAAAAAAACCTATCCCATAATCCTGCCTCTTGGCTACTTTTTGGTGCAGGTGGTTTCGGGCAGCTTTTGGGTCAGTACAGTGTGGGGTGGCACGGAACTTGTGGTCCATGTGTTTCCGCCTATAACGCTGCCCTCGCCTATCACCGTATTTCCGCCTAGAATTGTGGCATTAGCATAGATGGTAACATCGTTTTCTATAGTAGGATGCCGTTTTTTGTCCATCAGTTCTTTTTTTACACTGAGGGCACCCAAAGTTACACCCTGATATATCTTAACATTGTTGCCTATAACGCATGTCTCGCCTACAACAACGCCTGTTCCGTGATCAATAAAGAAACTTTCGCCAATAACTGCTCCCGGATGAATGTCGATTCCCGTCTTACCGTGGGCATGTTCGCTCATTATTCGGGGGATTACGGGAACTCCGTTTGCATACAAAAAGTGAGCAAGCCTGTACACCACAATCGCCTCAAGTCCGGGGTAAGAAACAATCACCTCTTCATTGCTTTTTGCAGCTGGGTCACCTCTAAATGCCGCCTGAACATCAAGTTGAACCTTTCTGCGGATTTCGGGGATTTCTTCAATAAGAGCAAGGGATGCCTGTTCCGCAAGTTTAAAGCAATGGCTCTGCTCAACCGAGGCATCACTGGTTACATACACCAGTGCCTTACGGATTTCCTTTGTAAGCATGGAAACAATACGGTTCACCCTCTCTCCCGTGTCAAAGCGGAGGGTCTGTAAGTCAACCTGCTCATTGGTGCGGTAACCGGGAAAAATAAGACTTCGCAAGTCGGTAAGGACAGAGATTACATTCTGCCTGTTGGGAAAATTGCATGCCTCGTTAAAGTTAATTCCGCCGTACTGTTCGTAAGAGTTAAGAATAGCTTCTATTGCCTTGTCTGTCTGAACCACATTTTCCTCACTTGCCGCAACCCCTTCCATAAAAAAAATAGAGGTGACAAGCAGCAACGCCACCCGCCACCTCTACCGACCCTTTCGGGTCATCGGAGAGAGTTTATCAGCTTATTTACAAGCTGACTCTAATATACATCATTTACCCAACAGTGTCAATAGTTTTTAACATTTTTTTAAATTATTTTTTTTCTCTGCTACTCCTGTTTTGCTGCAAATTTTATCATTCTGCATACATACATAGAGTAAGGAGATTTTAATGCAAAAGCAATGACACTACACATAAGACACTTTTTTATCCCACCGTTTTGTGCTAGACTGACCGAAGATGGGGAAGTGGCAGGGGAATGAGGGCGTTTCTTTTAAGCGTATCCTTAGCGTGTAATGCAGTCAGCAGAGTCTGCTGTAGAAGAAGTAAAAAAAACTCTAGCCCGAACACAGTATGAACGAAAGAAAAAAAATAAAAGCTGCGGATTTTTTTATACTTGCTCTGTCTGTGGCTGCGATTGCACTGGCATTTTACAAGTTGCCAAAAAAAAGTCAGCAGGGTAAAACTCTTGTCATTCGGTCAGAAGCTGGCGAAGAAGTTCACTCTCTTGAAACCGACGCCACCTACCGCATAGAAGGTCCCTTGGGAACAAGTGTAATCAGAGTGGAGGAAGAAAAGGTCTTTTTTGAAGAGTCCCCCTGCCCCAACAAAAACTGCGTGCTTTCTGGTGCGCTTGAACTTTCGGGAGACTGGGCTGCGTGCCTTCCAAACAGAGTCTTCATCAGCATAGAGGGAAAAGAAAAAAATCAGACTGATGCTGTTTCAGGCTAAGGAGAAAAAAAATAAATCATGGCTAAGAAAAAAGGAACTGTCATTTACAAATGCTCAAACTGCGGATACAGTCAGCCTGCCTGGTTAGGTCGTTGTCCTCAGTGCGGAGAATGGAACACTCTTGAGGAGTTTGTAGAAGACCCCAATGCCAGAGTTGCATTTGCAGATGCAAACGGAAACGCAAAAAAGGCAAAACCTGTTCCCATGGCAAAAATAAGCACTCAGACGCTTCCAAGACTTTCTACAGGGATAAAGGAATTTGACCGAGTGCTTGGAGGCGAAGAAGAAGACAATACGGAACCCCTCTGTGGCGCAACCCTAAGGTCTGCCACCCTAATAGGCGGAGAACCAGGCATTGGAAAATCAACACTTCTTTTGCAGTCTGCAGCCCATGTCCTAATGCATACAGAAGGAAAAATCCTTTATGTTTCGGGGGAAGAATCTGCAAGTCAGATAAAAGGTCGAGCCCTAAGGCTTGGAATAAATGTTGACAGAATGGAAATACTCTGCACCATGCGACTGGAAGACATTCTTGACGCCCTTGATTCTCTTAACCCCATTATGGTGATTGTAGACTCCATACAAACAGTTTACTCTCTTGAGGCAGGAATAATTCCGGGAACTGTAAGTCAGCTAAAATACTGCGCCAACGAACTGATTGGCTGGGTTAAGGAGCGAGATTCTGTTCTCTTCATGACGGCCCATGTTACTAAGGACGGAACAATTGCAGGACCCAAAAGCCTGGAGCACATGGTTGACACAGTAATTTCATTTGAAAGAAGTACTGATGAAGTCCGCTTTCTTCGCGCTTTAAAAAACAGATTTGGATCCATAGATGAACTTGGCATTTTCGAAATGAACGAAAAGGGGCTTTCCTGCGTAAAGGATCCCAGCGCACTTTTTCTTACCAGACGAAGCGGAGAAACTCCAGCAGGTGTTGCATGTGTTCCTGTGTTTGAAGGAAGCAGAGTTTTTGTTGTAGAAGTTCAGGCCCTTACCGTACCAGCAAAGGCGGCAATGAACAGGGTGTATTCAGAAAAGATTGATTCAGCAAGGGTAAGCCGTATTGCAGCCGTACTGGAAAAAAGAGCCGGCATAAGGTTCAGCGATCAGGACATCTACATAAATGTTGCAGGGGGAGTACGCCTTACCGAAAGCGCAATTGACGCGGCACTGGCAGCAGCCCTTTATTCAGCAAGGACGGACCTGCCCATTGCAGAAAAAACCTGTCTTGTAGGCGAACTAAGTCTTGCAGGAGAAATCCGCCCCGTAACAAAACTAAAGCAAAGGGTAAAGGCGGCACAGGATCTGGGATACACCACCACGCTTGCCCCATCACGGGAAGAAGGAACCGTCAAGATAGAAAGCATATCAGATCTGGTAAAGGCCCTGTTTGCAAAGGCGTAGGTAAAAATAGTCTAAAAGCCATATTTTTCTTGACTTTTACTATCTTTTAGACCATAATTCTTCTTACAGACACGATCTGTAAGGAGTTTTTATGAATGAAACAAGAAAAAATAGGGGGGGGTACTAATTCACCTTTCCCTCCTTGTAGTGAACTGACCCCAAATTTTAGGACAGTTTAAGCAGCAACCTCGCTTGGAGTTT
>CALCRU010000066.1 GCA_937894335.1 uncultured Treponema sp.
TTTTTTGAGAAAACGCCTTTTTCAAGAAAACGGCTTGTTAATCAGCGTTTCCTTAAAATAATAGGGGCTGCTCCATACTTTTGGGACAGCCCCTTTTTTGTTTTTAAATATGTTATTGGGGAGTCGAACCCTACGGGTTCTACGCCTGCGATAAATCTCCGGCGCAAAAAGCTAAAATTGCTTACGCAATTTCTTAACGCTTTTTGTCTTCTGCCGCTTAATTTAAGGCAATTCCTTTAT
This sequence comes from uncultured Treponema sp., assembly GCA_937894335.1. Classification (GTDB taxonomy): domain Bacteria; phylum Spirochaetota; class Spirochaetia; order Treponematales; family Treponemataceae; genus Treponema_D. Next base: position 241 of record CALCRU010000066.1, read on the forward strand.
TTAGGGGTTGCTTTTTTTTTGCTTTAAACAGTAAAAATTTCTTGACAAGTGGGAATTTGCATGAGATACTATATCTGATAGCAACACTATCAGTGCAAAAGAAAAACTATCAGATTTTGTCTGCGGAGGTTTCAAATGCGAAAGATTCTGCCCCTTTGTCTTGCTTTTACTCTTGTCCTTTTTTCACTGTGCGGATGCGGCGTTAACTCGTCAGAGAGCGTTTCCCTTTCTTACGGCTGGTCATATTCCCTTGTCTCTGGGGATTTTGCACCCTCTGTCCAGTCAGAGCCAAAAGAAGTGCTTTCCTTTGCAGACAGCGTAAACTTTATCCCCTTGCCAGACGATCAGCTTGCTCTTCTTGAAACCTTGCTACCCGAAAAGGAAGGCGAAGTTTGGCTAAAGAAAACAGTCTACCTTCCCTCTTCCCTCAAAGGACAGGACCTAAGCCTCTACTTGGGACGGGTCTCCATGGCTGACGAAACTTGGTTCAACGGAAGCTACATAGGCGGAGAAGGCACATTCCCTCCTCAAGAATTTAGTGCATGGAACGATGTGCGCCTCTACCACATTCCAGGAACAGCCGTTAACTGGGAAGGTGAAAATGTAATCCTTGTGCGCATAAGGGTAAACGGAGAAGGCTCCATAGTTGCCAACCCCTTCATTGGTGCAACAAGACAGGCAAAATATGCAGGACTTCTGGAGGCCTTTCTTAACAGCCGCCTTAACTTGCTCTTTGCCTTTGCCATGCTCATTATCGCCGTCTACCACATCATCCTGTATGCAAAGAGACCCAGCGAGCACGAAAACATTGTCTTTGCAGTGCTGAACATAGTTTCTGCCCTATACATGTCTGTCTTTTACCTTACAGAAATTCCTGGTCTGCCCTGGAAAGGTATGTCCTTCCTCTGGTTCCAAAAGATTTTCTCCAGCTGTCTGCCCTTCCTTATTGTGCTTCTTGTGCCCACTTTTGTGAACAGCTTCCTTAAGCGCCGTGACCACATTGCAGTTTTAATAATTCGCTTCGTACTTTTTGCAGTTCCCGTGGTGCTTTCGCTCATAACACCAGATTATGTTCAGCTTAGGGCTGTTCGACCCCTGCTCCAGTTGCTTCTTATTCCTCCAGTAATCTATACCCTAGCCCTAATTATTACGGCTGTGGCTAAGAAAAAGAATTATGCAGTTCCCCTGCTGTTGGGATTTTCGCCCATGGTACTAACCTTGCTTGTAGACCTTCTTCTGCACAATCTTCTTGGACAGTACATAAAGGGCTTGGGAAACCTTCCCTACTTTACCGCCTACGGATGGCAGCTTGTAATCCTAGCACTGCTTTTTGTCCTTGCGTCAAAGTCTTCCTCAGCCTTTATTCAGGTTGAAGATTTGAATCAGAACCTTGAAAAGAAAGTTGCCCAAAGAACGGACGAACTTACCCGAGCAAATGCGGAACTAGAGGATGCAAACAGAAGGGCCGCCCGTGACCTTAAGCTAGCCTCCTTTGTACAGCAAAGTTTTTACGCCCGCTCAGTTCCCTCGGTTGACGGCTGGGACATAGCCCTCTACTTCAAGCCCATGTCGGGAGTTTCTGGAGATTTGTACGACTTCTTTACAAGGGGAAGAACCCTTGAGGGCTTAGGACTGTTTGATGTTTCTGGACACGGAATTTCTTCGGGCCTTGTAACAATGCTTTCAAAAACCATAATAGACCGAGTCTTTGCCGCAGAATCGGGACAGCCTGTTTCTAAGGTAATGGCAGACATTAACCAAGAGCTTATAGAGGCAAAGGGTGACATTCAAAATTACCTTACAGGTGTGTTGGTACGCATAAAGGGTGACCGTGTGGAATATGTAAACGGAGGTCATCCCCCTATCTTCTACCGAATGGCAAACGGCAGAGTTGTGCCTGTGGAAGTTCCCAACGCATCTGACGAGGATTCTGGCGGAATAATTGGCATGGCAGGCATAGAGCCAGAATTTAAAGGCATTCAGTTTACCATGAAGAGTGGAGACGCTCTTATAATGTATACAGACTGCCTTTCAGAGTCTTCGGGAGAGGCAAACCCAGAGCAGTTCGGATACCAGCGCATCATGGAGGCCTTTAGCGCAAGCGGCGGTTCTTCGGCAAAGCAGAAACTGGAATCCGTACTGTCGGCTCACGCAGCCTACATGGGCTCTACCCCTGCAAACGACGACCTTACGGTAATAGTTCTGCAGAAGAAGTAAAAGTCTGTGCAACAATATATTGTAAACCGTGTCTAAATATAGTAAGGTATTTATATGCGTGTTACATTAAAAAGACTGATTCAGCCAACACTTTTTCTGCTGGTAATGCTTGCTACTTCCTGCCAGAACGAACTTTTGCCTGTCCCCACGGGAACAAAGGTTCAGACTTCAAGAAGCATTGCCCCAGACCATCTTACAGCCAGTCAGGGACGGGAAAAAATCTACCTAACCTGGTCCTTGGTTGAAGGAGCCCAGCGCTATCTTGTATACGCCTCAGACTTAATGACTCCCACTGAGTCCAGTTTTAAACTTGTAACACATGTGCCTGCCTCAGAAACTCCTTCCTGCCAGATTGATGTAAAGCCCGGAACCGAAGCTTGGTACCGGGTCAGCGCAATTCTTGCCAATGGAAAGGAAACCGTTCCTTGCGATTCTGTTTTAGCTACTTCCCTTGCAGTACCAGAAATTACAGCCATAGAGACAGATTCCTCCGATGCCACAAAAATTTCGGTATACTGGAACATGTCAAACTGTCGCAACGACACTTACCGCAAGCAGACTGAATACGAAATCGTATGCACTAACGCCCAGGACAGCTCCAACTTTGTAAAAAACAGCGTAAGGGCAACAGACCTTGGAAACACCCAGTACACAGTTACAGGCTTACAGGCCCATTCCTCCTACAAGATAAAAATCATTGCCCGCACTGAACTAGGAGACGAGGCAGAGAGCGCAGAACTTTCTGCAGAAACACTCCATCAGTTGCAGCCCCCCGCCCCACTTATGTTAGAAGCAAGCAGGGGAACCTCTAAGGACAAAATACAGCTTTCCTTCGTGCTTCCCGAAAAGGCCGACATTCAGCTAAAGGAAGACGGAACCTTTGAACAGGTACCCCTTCTTTTTGCTGTTTACAGAAAGGCATCTTCCGAACCCGATGATAAATGGGAAGAACTTATAGACAATGCAGAACTGCTTGACGAAAAGGGACAGAAAATTACCGCCGACTATCCCGAAGACGGTGGTCTTACAGTCTACTGGGCAGACTCTTCCTCTGATGTGGTACGGGGCATCATGTACGACTACAAGGTGCAGTCTAAACTGGATCTTTCTGCATATACATCCACACAACTTAAAGACTACAACTACATAGAAACTTCAAAAACTGTTTCCTGCGCAAATGCTTCTGGCTGGAGGCTAGCACTTCCTCGCATTTCTACAAAGGGCTTTATACAAAACAAGCTGGAAGAAGACAGCACTACATACGATTCAGCCTCTGTAGGATTCAGCATGACATGGAACAACTTCATACTGGATTCCGACACTCAGAACAGAACCCTTGCTTCTCGGTATCAGTATCTACTCTATGAAACATTTACGCCTTTTAACTGCGACAAGGATGATGTAAGCGAAGACACAAAATTCCTTAAAGACTTTGCTAGCACAGAAGAGCTTTCCCTGTTTGTGCGAAACTTTAACCTTTCTATACCACCAAAAGACGGCGGAGAAAGGGGAATATATTCTTACGCGGTTTACATTGTTTCAAGCGAACTTTCTTCACCCTTTGAAGACGATCCTGCATCTCTTGCAGATGTTTTTGACAGCGCTACAGTTGCAACGCCCCTTACCGTAAGCGACAATGCTGGCTCTATAAAAGACTTTACAGTTACAGGCGGATACAAGGACAAGTTCCTAATTAGCTGGACTGCCGAAAGCGGCATGAACTACGACCTTACCTATTCCGAATCAAAAGACGGAATCCATGTTTCTTCTGATGTACCCGTAGCTCTTGGTTCAATACCTACATCGGGAACGGTTAATGTTGAGTCCAGAATTGAATCGTATGCAGAAAGCGGAGTTACAAGAACCTACCGCCTTACAGCAACCCCCGATGGAGGAACTGCATCACCAATTTCAAACACCTCTGCCCCTGTAGACTCTTTGGGAACTCCCGACCCCAAGTTTTCCGTGTCAGAAATTTCTTACGATTCAATTACAGTCTCTTGGAAGGAAGTTCTTGCGGCCAAGTCCTACAGCATAAAAATGTCAGATGGCACATACATTCCCCTTTACCTTGAGGGTGATGAAAAAAATGTGGAAGTAACACAGACCCTTTCTGGCGACACATACTATTCCTACACATTCCTTCCCGAAGCCCTAGGCGACACTTACCGCAATGCATCTCTGTCTGGAGAACCCATTCCAGTTACTGTAAGGGCAACTTCGGAAGTTTCTGATTTCACAGACGAAATAGTTTGGACAAGAACTTTAGGTCCTGCAACAGAAGCCTTAAGTGCAACCGTCGCCCAATTCTACAACTTCATTACTGTTGAATGGAACGAGGTAGAAGGTGCAAGGGGATATCAACTTGTAAGAATGAGGTACCAGACAGACGGCTCAAAGTGGACCCCAGACGAAGACGACTACGAACAGTTCTACATTGACGCCGACAGTCTAAGCGTAAGTTCTAACGGAGAAAATTACAGTGCCATGACGGTAACTCGTAGCGGAACAAAACTTACTCTTGTAGACACCCAAAAGGACATTCCTCAGGCAGACAAAGAAACCGCTAGCCAAAGTGCAATAACCCAGTCACGGATTTCGTGGGGAATCAAGATTGAATACATGGTGCTTCCCCTGCTTTCGGAAAAGGACAGCTTTGACGGAAAGACACTTTCTTCTTCTTCACTTCACGGAGAAAAGAAACTTTCTCTTACCAGCACAGAATCCATTTCAACGGCAGGAAGTACAGTTGGCTACGGACTTAATGTGCGCGCCTCAAAGGCAGAAAGTTCTCAGTACATAGAAATTGAATGGGACAAGCCCTATGCCGAATCGGTAAATGTAATGCCCCTTGTTTACAGAAAAATAAGTGGCTCAAGTGACAGTCGGGAAATTCTACAGTCTTCTCGGGGACTTTCTAAAGATACCGTAAGTCATCAGCAGGCCTGCAGTACTAGTAACGAAAAGACAAAGCCTTGGGAGTATTCTGTGCGCTATACCTCAAGTACGACGCAAGACTCTTATTCCGATTCTTCTCCCTTTGCACAATCTTACATAGACGCCCTTCAGGAAGAAGTTGTTTCTGTTGCCGGTGACAAATACGAACCAAAGGCTGTGGGCTACCTCTTCTACCTGCCCTATTTCTCTGTAAACAATGTACCTTTAGGAAGCGAAGAAGGATTTACAGAATCCGTTAACTGGAGCAAGTGGAACTACAGCGAAAGAGCAAATGGACCAGAAGACGACGGTGACACTCTAGCCTACACCGTTTGGGCAAAGAACAAAAACAACTCTAGCGCTTGGTTCCAAATTGCAAGCATGACTGCCGACGGAACTGTAAGCGTAATGGCAGATCCTGGTTGGTACGAAACAGATATTGCAAATGGCAAGGAAAGCGTAACCCTTACTCCTAAAAATGTAAGTAACGAAAGCGGATGTAACAACGGACTTTTAAAAGTCCAGCGTGACTACAAACACTACTACATGATTCGCGCCCAAAGAAAAAACAGCGAAGGCAAGACAATCTACACTTACATTGGTCTTGATGAATCCGTATGGACTTACCGGCGGATTAGTGCGGAAGAATTTGCAAAGTGTGTTCTGTTGATTATGGCGGACGCTATTAACCAGAGTGGAATAGACAGCGGTGGAAATCGCAATGTTGGTAATTTTAGAATTAAGCACAACAGCGCATCTAAGACTATCATTTACGGAACTCCAGATGGAAATTACACTCATGCATTCTATGATTTACCAGGGGCAAGGAATTCAAAATTGATTTCTGCATTTACAATCAATTTCCCCGATTCAGAATCACGATCTGCGGCAGATGGGAATGCAGCCTACTACTTCCCAACAGCACAAATTACAGTGACCCATGAAAATAAGGATTTAAAAACTTACAACGGTTCTCTTTCATTTACGGCAGGTGAACAAGGACATGTAGGATGGACTGTATTATCGGACGGAGTAAAAACTTCTTGGATACTTTCTGCTGCGGCAAAGCAAGACTCTGGAACGCAACAGACTATAGCTTTATCCAGTGGAAACGAAACTTTATTCAAGACCATCTTCCCCTTTGGACTGGGACAGAATTATGATTCAAAAGTAACAACCTACGACTCATCTCGTCCGCCTTACCAAAACAACTGGTGGCTAATCCGTGAAGGCGGCACAGAATCAGACTCATTCAAACTGGAGGAAGAATAAATGAAGCGCATACTTAGTTTTACGCTTGCTTTTTCTGCTTGCCTTTTGCTTTCTTCCTGCGCAGAACTTTTTCAGGGTAAGGTTTCTATGGTAACGGGTTACGAGACTGCAAACCTTTCTGATGTAATTGTTCCAGAAGAAAAAATTGAACAGCTTCCGTCTCCTAGACAGATTTTTGTTTCTGACGGAGACAGTCCCAAGACTATAACTGTTTCGTGGACTCCTGTAGAAGGCGCACTTTCCTACAGACTTGAAAGGGCCCTTGTAACGGAATTTAACGATGATGGAACTTACGAAGAACCTTCCGAGGCGGACTATTCAGTTATCCCGGGTATTTCTTCCAGTTCGGCAAAACTTTACAACACCTATTCATTTTCTGACCAGATTCTTTCGGATAACGATATGGTGTACACGGCTCCAGAATACGGCAACCTTTACTTTTACCGGGTCTGTGCAGAAAACGAACTAAAGGGCTATACCTCAAGCGAATTTACCACATGCACAAAACCGGGTACTCTCTTTACTCCCCCTATAAACATTCAGGCAAGTGCAGGAAGTTCAGAATCGGAAGTATATATTAATTGGACAAAGGCAGATTCTCCCTCGGTAATGGAATACAGCATTTACCGTAGCGAAAACGAAGACGGAACTAATGCGGCTTTTGTTACCAGTGTAAAGTCAAACATGGATCACTATGCCGACCCTATAGCGGAACAGAACAGGGGTGTTGCCTACTACTACAGCCTTTATTCCGTAAACAGATCGGGAGTTTCTTCTTGTGCCAGTGCCATTGCAATGGGTTACGCTCGTGCAGAAGGTGCACCTCCTCAAGTTGAAAATGTCCACATAAAAGAAGACTGTGGAAGGGGTGCCAGCGCCGAAGAAATTCAGATTGAATGGAACAAGGATTCCGACTCAGAAATCCACTATGCGGTTTACCGATCCAGTTCCAAGGATTCAGCACTTACCCTTCTTTCTACAGATGCCTCCGTACCTTACACAGACAGCAAGAATCTTTCTCAGAGTGTCTATTATTATTATCAGGTTCAGTCATGGAAGGTAGATCCAGATGACAATACAAAGAAGGTAAAGGGGCAGCTTTCGGATTCTGGAAAGGGTTCAGAAACTCCCTGCGAGGGCTACATTCTAAGTGCACCGGCTTCCGTTTCGGTAATAAAAAATGGAGACTCCCTGCACACAATGATTTGGACTCCCGCAATAGGAAACACCGAAGAACAAGCGGCATACCGTTATGTAATTATGGGTAGTTCAAACATGAACACAGGTTTTGCGGATCTAGAGACTGTTTCTGCCTCGGAACTGGGTGCCCTTTATGAAGGTCAGTATTACCATCAGCTGGGAACAACAGCGGCCTATTACAAGATAAGAACAGTAAACTCTTCTGACAAAGAAAGTGAGCCTAGTGCGGTAACTGCCCCTGCTCCATCTGCACCAAGTTCCATAAAGGCTTCCTGCTATGCAAACCTTGCAGAAGAAATGGGAAGCGACTGGGCATGTAATGCAAACGAAGTTTATCCTGTAAAAATAGAATGGACGCCTCCTTCAGATGAAGTTTACGGCTACATAGTCTATCGTTCAGACAAAAAGGACAAGGGCTATAAGAAACTTTCTGTAGGCAATGACGAAAAGACATTCATCGTAACTGGCACCACATTCTACGACATAAACACAAGCGCCAGACCTGGTAAGATTTACTACTACAAGGTGCTTCCTGTAAACGCTCTTGAGCAGGGCGTAAACTATTCGGACATTGTGTTCGGATACGGAGCCCTTACTTCAGACCAGTACATGAGGGAATACAACAAGACCGTAATGAGTTCCCAGAAAAAACTTACCCTCATGCACAAGGGCGGAACAAGTGCTTTGGGAAGTGAGTCAACCAGTGGAAGCATCTGCGGAAGTCTTTCTTACAATGCTTCCATGGCAGGACTGGGTGCTAGAATTATCATGTACTACTCAGGCTATGCCGATTACTACATACACTCAACAGGAAAAATGGATGCAGTTTCTCTCGGTGCTGATGACGAACCTGTAGGAACTGCCGACGGAATCTACTTCCTGCTTACAGGAAACACCAACACATCTGCAAGCATGGATGCAAGCGGAACCATGGACGGTACTGTTACCTGTAAGGGAATGTATCCCGGTACCGTAAACTATGACGGCCTTAAGATAAAGGGCGGAGCGGCTGGAGGCGGTTACTATGTAATAACCCGTGAAGGCTTTGGCGGTGAAAGCGTAGACTGGACGGTAGGAAATGAATAAGGGGTTAATTATGAAAAGAAATATATTTTTTGTAGGTTTGATTTTGTCTCTTTTTGTAACTGTGGGATTTTCTGGTTGCTATGCGCCTTCTCCCCTCTACGGAACATGGGCGGACAACTCTGGCGACACAATAACATTCATGGTTGACATGACTTACACTTCAAAAGTAACTGTTGACGGTGTTACAAAAAGTCAGTCTGGTTCTTATGATGTGCTCATGAACATTCTCGTGTTTACAGATGATTCTGGCTCTGTCATGGAAACAGAGTGGGACATTCGGGGAAACATTCTCTACCTTACTTGGTCGGTAGGCAGTTCTAACCAAATGCTTACGCTGTACAAAATCAAGAACTGAGGTTGAGTCATGAAGCGTAAGATTCTGCATGCGTCCGTTTTATTTCTCCTACTTCTTCCCTGTACACTTCTGTCTGCAGAAGAAAGTCAGGAAATCCCCCTTAACAAAAATACTGGCTTCCCAGAGATTACCGAAAAGCCCTTCTTAACATTTGACTACGGAGCTTCAATCTCTTGGGTTAACAGGTTGCAGTTTCAGGAAGAAAGAAGCAACTTTGTTTTGGAAGATATGCTTGTAGGCCTTTACTTTACCCTGCACACCGAAAACATGAAGCCCATAGACAGCCTCCTTAGGGTGGCGGTTTACTATCCCCTCCAGTCAACATTCAACAAGGTTCCCCAAGTTCCAAAGCAGACAATTCTCTACGGATTTGACGCCTTTTACGGATTCAACTTTGAGGCCGACATGTGGAAGTATGTTCGCATAGAATTTGCTCCAGGACTACACTTCCTTTATCAGCTTAGCGACAACTGGCACTACATGAGTTTGGGTTTAGGGGCAATGTTGGGAGCGGAACTACCTCTTTCAAGACGGTGGACTATTATTGCAAATGCCTTTGGAAGTTTTGACTATGCAAACTTGGGAAGCAACGCTCAGATGTTCCCCTTTGACTTAAGCTGGCAGTATCAACTTTCGGTGGGAGTGCGCTACTCAAAGAAGAAGCCAAATTCCTACTCCTACATAACAAGCCGTAAGGCCGCCCGAGAAGCAATGGAAGAAGCCGAAGCAAAAGCTCAGTAGTCTTCTTAAAAAAATTAAATTATTCCCTGAGAAATTCCCAAAGTGTCGCAGGCGATTTTTGCGGCATTTTGTTCTGCAGATTTTTTGCTTTTTCCGCTGGCAGGTCCGTAAGTTACGCTACCCAAATGAACTGTAACAAAAAAGGTAAAGTCGTGCTCTGGTCCCTGCTTTTCTACAAGCTCGTAACGAGGAACTTCTTTGTGTCTTTTCTGGTAAAATTCCTGAAGCACTGTTTTATAGTCCTGAGCACCCCTGTCCTGCTGAACTTTGCGTATCTCTCCAACTATAAGTTCAAGAACAAGTTTTTCTGCTGCGGCATAGCCCTGATCAAGGTAGAGTGCGCCTATTACTGCTTCAACGGCATCGGCAAGAATGGCCTTCTTCTGCCTTCCTCCAGACATTTCCTCACCCTTGCCTAGAATAAGATACCTGTCAATGTGCATGACATCTTTTGCAATGGGTGCAAGAGTCTGCTCGCTTACCACGAGAGACTTTATTTTTGCAAGATCGCCTTCCACATTGTCCTTAAGGTCTTCGTAGAGGAAAGTTGCTGTTGCAAGTCCAAGGACGCTGTCTCCTAGAAATTCCAGTCTTTCGTTGTTATATCTTCTGTGTTCGCTGTTTTCATTTGAAAAGGAGCGGTGGTGAAAAGCCAAGTCTAGAAGCTGCCAGTTTTTAAATTTTATGCCCAAAGCACGAGAAAATTCTTCTAGTTCCTTTTTTCTTTCTGAGGAGATTTTTCTTGTGCCGGATTCGAAGTTTTTTATTCCCATAGTTTAAAATAGCAAAGCCACTTTCCCGCCGTAAAAGCAGAAAAATGGCTTTGTCCTTTGGTATAGACCAAATCTTACTGATTAGCCTTGATGAACTCGTAAGCGTCTTTTACGGTTTCAAACTCGTTTGCTTTCTCGTCAGGGATTGTTACACCTGTTTCCTCTTCGATTGCATAAACAAGTTCATAGGTGTCAAGGCTGTCTGCGCCAAGATCACCGCGGAAAGATGCATCGAGAGTTACCTTTGCAGGGTCAATCTCAAGCTTGTCAGCAATAAGCTTCTGAATTTTTTCAAACAATTCATCCATGGTTTTACTCCTTATTTAGAACCGTTTAGTTGACATCAGGTCTGATAACCTGGCGTCCGCGGTAAAATCCGCACTTAGGGCATACGCGATGCTGCATTACAAGATTTCCACAGTTGCTACAAGGAACAAGATTGGGGGTATCAAGATGCATATTTACATTGCGTCTGTTCTTTGTTACGGCTTTTGCTACTTTTGCTCTAGGTACTGCCATACTATAACCTCACTATATTAATTTCTTCAGAGATATTCTATAACTCAAGTCATAGTATACAGAATCCCCTCGCTTGTCAAGATTATACAGTCATTTACTTAAATTTGTCAATGATTTTTCTTGACATTTTTTAATTTTTTGTCATTTTTACTGAAATTTCTTCCGTAGGGCCTCTTCTACCTGGGGAGGAACCATGGCGCTTATGTCTCCTCCAAACTTTGCCAGTTCCTTAATGCTACTAGACCTTACCAGAACGAAGCGCTGGTCAGTGGGCAGGAAAAGGGTTTCCACAGACTTGTTAAGGGCGGCATTTACAAGGGAAAGGTCAAACTCGTAAGAAAAGTCTCCTGCATTGCGCACTCCCCTAATCAGAACATTTGCACCGGCTTTCTTGCAGTAGTCCACAATAAGAGACTTCCACTCGTGCACGGTAACATTAGGAAAGTCCTTTGTAAGTTCCCTCATAAGGCTAACTCGTTCCTCACTGGAAAAAGTGTATTTCTTGTCGGGGTTTACGGCCACAACAACATCAATGCGGTCAAAGAGCCTGCTTGCCCTTTCGATTACATTAAGGTGTCCGTATGTGGGGGGATCAAAGCTTCCCGGAAAAACAGCCAGAGCCATCTGTGCCTCCTATGCCGCAGAGTATACACAAAAAAAGGGTGTCATGTAAACTGTAGCATGCAAGAAAGTATTTGACCAAAATCGATTACTGTATTAGAATGTAAGTATGAAACGATTTGCATTTTTTTCCTGCATTGCCGTAACGATTTTTTGCTCAGCCCTTTTTGCAGGATGTGAGACTTTAGACAACACCGAAGCCACACCCACCCAGACGACGCAGGCTGTAACGCGTCCGTCCCAGCCTGCACAAACGGCTCCTAAGACAACGACTACAAAAACAAACACTCCCAAAACAGAGGCCGATCTGGAATACGAAAAGTCTGTTGGCTCCCTTTCAACTTCTTCAATTTCCAAGGAAACCTTTGAAGAGGACAAGGCCATAATTCTTCAGAAGGTAGAGGAACTTGACGCCATAATGAGGCAGAAGAACTACAAGAAGTGGGTAACATATCTTGACGACGATAGCATAAAGTACTGGCAGAACAAGTCCAACCTGCAGAACATTGCTTCAAAACTTCCGGTAAAAGGCCTTAAGCTCAACACTTTGGAAGACTACTTTAACTATGTCTTCATTGGTTCTAGAGTGGGTCGCACTGTAAACCAAATCCGCTACATTACCGACACCCAAGTTAATGCTGTTCAGGCAAGCGCAACTCGTGATGTAGTCTATTACACCTTCTACAAGGTTAACGGAGAATGGAAAGTCCACCTTAGGACTCTGGAAGAAATGTAATCAATTTAAGTAACATTACATATACATTGATTGTTGAAAATGAAGAAACAAGCCGATAATGGTGCTTAGGAGGAATCTATGAATTGTATTAAATTTGCTGCAGCCGCTGCATTCTGCATCTGCGCCGGAACATTTGTCTTTGCGCAGTCCCAGAGTGTTTCATCTGGCTCCAAGTCTGATACGTCTGTCGAAAGCGAGTATTTTGCATCTTTGCAGGACTCAATAATTACAACACTGGCGACTTCCGATGACTATGACCAGAAGCTGGTCGCTCTCCAATATCTTGAGGATGCCGTTGCAAACGGACGCTCCTCCGCAGAAATGACGGCGGCTCTTGTGGGGCTTGCAGGAGAAGGCACCATTACTCAGTCACGCCAGGGAAAGCGCATTGTTAACAATTTCCCCGACATTAGGGCCCGTGCATGTGACCTTCTTGGAGAGACTGGAGACGAAAGCGCAACAAACACCCTTATTACAATTGCAAAGGATGACCGTGAGCCAATGGTTCAGTCTGCCGCAATTAGAGCTATGGCAAATGTTGCAGGAGCAGAAAAGTCTCAGGAAGCAGTAGAGGCAATCGCATGGATTCAGAAGCGCAACGCCGCACTTAATCCTACAAGTTCTCTTGCCTTTGAAGTTCTTGCAGCCTACGAAAAACTTGCAGACAATGTGGAAGACAGGGCTTCAATGCTCCAATCAATTTCTGCCATTGCCTCAGATTACAGGTATGTAACCCCCGTACGCACAAAGGCACTTGACCTGCTCAAGGCTCTTAACGCCCGCTAAAGGCATAAAAAAACCGGTTTGCATCCTTAACTTATGCAGACCGGTTATTTATTTTTGGCGAGAGATACGGGACTCGAACCCACAACCTTCGGCTCCGGAGGCCAACGCTCTATCCAATTGGGCTAATCTCTCAAAGTTGTCTAGAAGAATACATATTAAATAAGCGAATGTCAAGGAAGAGAGTTCTTTTTTTTCGAGGATTAAAATGGAACCCATTATTTTAGCATCATCTTCTCCCCGCAGACAGGAAATTCTTCAGCTTTTAAACATTCCCTTTATTGTTCATCCGGCGGACTGTGACGAAACAGTTCCCGACACCCTTCCCCCTCGCGAAATTCCAGAAGCCATTGCCACAAAAAAAGTCCGCAGCGTAATGCAGGCCCTTAGCGCTCAGGAGATTCCTTGGATTCTTGGCGCAGACACCATGATTCTTACCGACGAAGGAAAACTTCTTGGCAAACCTGACGGACAGGATGAGGCTTTTGCAATGATTTCTTCTCTGCAGGGTAAAAGCCACGAGGTAATTACAGGACTTGCCTTGTACAACGGCTCCATTCATGATGTGGCCTGTAGAACTAGCATAAACAAGGTTACGGTGGCCCCCATGTCTGCAGAAGAAATTGAATGGTATGTGGAAACTGGCGAATGGCACGGTGCAGCAGGAGCCTACAGGGTACAGGGGCTAATGTCCTGCTTTATAAAGAAAATTGAAGGCTCTGAAAGTTCAGTTATGGGCTTGCCTATTTTTGAGCTTTATGATATGTTAAAGGAGCAAGGTTATTCGCTTATTTCTTAGGCGTTTGCCTTACCGTTATCCGTAAGGGCAGTTTGTTCGAGCGGACAGCGAAATCTTCCGGGCTGTCCCTGCCCCGTGTAGGGTTCAGTTACGAGAAAAAGGTCTGGTGGAAGAGGGACGCGTAACGCATCATCTTCCGGTGAAGGAGTTATCATGGCAGTAGTAACCATGAAGAGTCTGCTTGAGTCCGGCGTACATTTCGGACATCAGGTAAAGCGTTGGGACCCGCGCATGAAGAAGTACATCTTCGCAGAGCGCAACGGTATTCACATCATCGACTTGCAGAAGACAATCACAGCAATTAAAGACAGCTATGACGAAATCCGCAAGGTAGCCTCAGCCGGCAAATCAGTTCTTTTTGTTGGAACAAAGAAACAGGCTCAGCAGGCAGTTCAGAAAGAAGCTGAACGCTGCGGACAGTTCTATGTAAACAACCGCTGGCTTGGTGGAACACTTACAAACTTTTCTACAATCAAAAAATCATTGCTCCGCTTAAAGAAAATCGAAAAGATGGAAGTAGACGGAACATTTGACAAACTTACCAAAAAGGAAGTTTCTCAGCTGCTCCAGGAGAAGGAAAAGCTCCAGAAGAACTATGGTGGCATTAAGGAAATGAAGGAACTCCCTGGTGCAATTTTCATCATCGACACACACAAAGAGCAGATTGCAGTTGCAGAAGCACGCCGCATGCACATCCCCATTATTGCAATCGTAGATACAAACTGTAACCCCGAAGGCATCGACTTCCCCATTCCGGGCAACGACGACGCCATCCGCGCAATTACACTCTTTACTTCAATCATTGCAAATGCAGTTATTGAAGCAGACAACGAGCAGGGTCTTAAAATCATCGAAACTCTCGGTGACGAGGACGAGGTTCGCACAGACGCTTCTACAAAGAAAGAAGACGAAGAGATTGTTGACTATTCAAACTACACACCTACAGAACCAAAGACTGAGGATGTAGCCGAAGAAAAAATTGCTGGCGAAGACCTTGTTGACGAAGACAAGGCTTACGCAAAGCGCTAACTGGAGTAAGAAAAATGGCTGTTACGGCTCAACAGGTAAAGGAACTGCGCGAAAAAACTGGTGCAGGAATGATGGACTGCAAAAAGGCTCTCGTTGACACAAACGGAGACTTTGAGGCAGCAGAAAAACTTCTTAAAGAAAAGGGACTTGCCGCTGTTGCAAAACGCGCAGAACGCGCCACAAGCGAAGGACGCATCTTCATCCGTCAGCAGGGAAACAAGGTTGCAATCGTTGAACTTGTATGCGAAACTGACTTTGTTGCAAACAATGCAGAATTTGTTGGCTGTGGTGAAAAAATCCTCGACATGGTATTCGAAAAGGGATACACTCAGGTAGAAAAGGAACTTTCCGATGTTCTTCTTGATTTTGCAACACGCACTCGCGAAAACATGTCACTTTCAAAGGTTAAGGTTCTTACAGTACCCGAAAATGCAGTTGCAGGAATCTACATTCACTCTGACTTTAAGACTGCCGCTGTTGCAGTTGTCAAAGGTTCTACAGATGACCGCGTAAAGGAATTTGCACGGGATTGCTGTATGCACCTTGCCGCATTTACACCTGCATTCATCAAGCAGTCTGATGTTCCAGCATCATACATTGACGAGCAGAAGGAAATCTTTAAGGTTCAGATGGCTAACGACGAAAAGGTTGCCTCTAAGCCCGAAAATGTAAAAGAAGGAATTCTTCAGGGCAAAATCAAGAAGCATCTTGCTGAAATCTGCTTTGTAGACCAGATGTTCGTTAAGGACGACAAAAAGTCTGTTGCCGCAAAGCTTGACGAAGTTGGAAAAGAAGTTGGAACTAAGCTTGAGTTTGGCGATGTTGAACTTCTCCTTCTTGGAAAATAAGTTCTGACGGCTTAAGGGATGTCTGAATCCTTTAGATAAAGTTTGGGCATCCCTGCCTTTTATTTTTTTGGAGGTGTGTTATGGCTGGTGATTACGAAAGCCGCATGGAAAAGTCTGTAAGTTCCCTCAAGGATGAATACAGCTCTATTAGAACAGGACGCGCAAGTGCTTCCATTTTTGACAAGGTCCGCGTTGACTATTACGGAACCCCTACTCCCCTCAATCAGGTGGGAACTGTTTCCGTTCCAGAAGCACGCATGGTTGTAGTTTCTCCCTTTGACAAGTCCCTCATTGGTGCCATTGAAAAGGCCATACAGAAGGCGGAACTGGGACTTAACCCCTCCAACGACGGAAAGGTTATCCGCATTTCAATTCCTCCGCTAACTGCAGAACGCCGCAAGGAACTGGTAAAACAGGCAAAATCTACTGCAGAAAATTACCGCACTGCAATCCGCAACATTCGCCGCGATGGTAACGACGACTTTAAAAAGCAGCAGAAGGCAGGCGAGCTTACTGAAGACCAGCTCAAGGTTGAGACCGACAAGTTGCAGAAGCTTACCGACAAATATATTGACGAAATCAACAAGATTTACGATGCAAAAGAAAAGGAAATAATGGACTAAATGCAAGCCTCTCCTGTTCCCGACAAAGCAAAGCTTCCCGTTCATGTTGCCATCATTATGGACGGAAACGGCCGCTGGGCTACGGAGCGGGGACAAAACCGTTCCAAGGGACATTACGAAGGGCTTGAAAATGCAAAACGAATTGCGGGTGCTGCCTCAGATTTGGGGCTTAAATATCTTACCCTGTATGTTTTTTCTACGGAAAACTGGAAGCGTACAAAGGAAGAGGTGGGCTACCTTATGGGACTAATCCGCAGTCACTTGCGTCAGGAGTTTGCCTTTTACAAGGAGCATGGAATAAGGCTCAAGTGCATCGGCAACAGAAGCGGTCTTCCTGAAGACATTCAGAAGGACATAGAAGAGGCAGAAAGAGATACGGCATCTTTTTCTGACCTTACGCTTGTGCTTGCAATAAACTACGGAGGCCGAGATGAAATAGTCCGCTCCGTAAAAAAAATTGTTGCGGAACACAAAGATGAAAATTCCGTTACGGAAGAGTCCATTCAAAATCACTTTGATGTTCCCTCTCTACCGGATGTGGATCTGCTCATACGGACTGGAGGAGAAAAGCGGCTGAGCAACTTCCTTTTGTGGCATGCGTCCTATGCGGAACTGTTTTTTTCAGACACCCTTTGGCCCGACTACACCAAAGAGGAACTGTACCGGACCATTGCAGACTTTCAGAAGCGTAGCCGAAGGTTTGGAGCATACGACAAAGGCTCTAAGGAGGAAAATAAAAAATGAACAAAGTTGTTTCTAGGCTTTTAGTTTTTTTTATAGGCATTCCCCTTATTCTTGCCATAGTCTATCTGCCCTACTGCAACCATCTTGCTCTGCATATATTGGTATGCCTTGTAAGTGTAATTGCAAGTTGCGAACTGTACGACATGCTTTCAAAAAACATGGCTCTTCCTCCAAAACCATTTATAGCATTTCTTTCGGCTCTAATTCCCTTTGTACAGATGCTTATTTCTGTCATTCCGGGATTAACGGGCGGTCAGTTTTCTGTAGACCTGCCTACTTGCGTGCTTATTTTTTCACTGCTAGCAGTCCTTGTTTACGAAGTGTTTAGCGCAAAAACTTTTGAATTTTCTAACCAGCATTTTTCTGGCTCGTTTTTTATCATAATATATGCAGGATATCTGATTACCTTCCTGCAGAGGCTTACGACAGCAACATCTAAAGAGGGCGAATCTATGGCGGTTCCCCTTATTACAACCCTGCTTCTTATGGTTTTTCTGTGCGACTCTTTGGCATGGCTCTTTGGAGTCCTCTTTGGAAAAAACAACAGGGGCTTTATTAAGGCCAGTCCCAACAAGAGCATTGCGGGCTTTATAGGCGGATTAATAGGTTCCGTTGCAGCAGGAGTTCTTGCTTCTTTTGTTTGGCCTGATTTTTTTGGTTCTTCACGACCTCTTGTAATTGTAACTGGAGTTCTTACAGCCTTTGCCGCTATCATAGGCGATTTAATTGAGTCAATCTGCAAAAGATCTAGCGGTGTTAAGGATTCTGGCTCCATAATTCTGGGACGGGGAGGTCTCCTTGATTCCATTGATTCAATCCTCCTTGCCTCGCCTCTTTTTTATCTGCTTACTGGCATTTTCTTTGGACCCTTTGGCGCATGAAAAAAGTTCTTGTTTTGGGATGCACAGGTTCCATAGGAAGTCAGACCTTGGACATCATCCGCCACAATCCTGACAGGTTTTCTGTAGCAGGACTTTCTTGCAACTCCAACCGTAAAAAACTTGACGCCCTATGTAAAGAATTTAAGGCACCGGGCAGTCTGTTCAGCAGTGAAGGAATAAAGGGACTCTCTAGCCTTATAAAAAATTCTGGAGCAGACATTGCTGTAAACGGAATAGCAGGAAGCGCTGGTCTCTTGCCTTCCGTCTGTGTCATAGAAAACAGGATTCCCCTTGCCCTAGCAAACAAGGAAACCGTAGTAATGGCATGGGACATTGTTAAGTCTCTTGCTCAAAAAAACTCAGTACCTGTCATTCCTGTAGACTCAGAGCACAGTGCTGTATTCTGCCTTATAAATCAGGCTCAGAAAAAAAATGTAAGCGAAATTGTAATTACTGCAAGCGGAGGTCCCTTTCGCACCTACAGCAGGGAACAGTTAAAGACTGTTACCCTACAGCAGGCCCTAGAGCATCCCACCTGGAGCATGGGACCAAAAATTACGGTAGACAGCGCAAGCCTTGCAAACAAGGGGCTTGAGGTAATAGAGGCCTGCCGTCTGTTTGACATGAAGCCGGACAGAGTTACTGTAGTGGTTCATCCTCAGAGCCTTGTACATTCTCTTGTAAGAACCACAGACGGAATGCTCTATGCTCAAATTTCAGATCCAGACATGAGGCACCCAATACAAAATGCCCTTACATGGCCAGACATGAGCCCATCTTATCTAGAGCCGTTTTCTCTTGCTGGTCACGACATGTCTTTTTTCCAACCCCGAACCAGTGACTTTAAAATGCTACCCCTAGCCTATTCTGCTGCAGAAAAAGGTGCATCCTATACCATTGCCTACAACGCAGCAAACGAAGTGGCGGTAAGCCTTTTTATGCAGGACAAAATAGGATTTTTGGATATTGCATCTCTTGTGGAAGAAGTTTTAGGTGACGACTGGACTTTCACCCCTAAGACAATAGAGGAAGTAATGCAGGCGGATTCCAGGGCGAGGCAGTCTGCAGAAAGGGCGTACGATAGACTTAAGGCGGTAATGTTATGACAGTAGTACTAGGCCTTTTAGGATTAAGTTTTCTTGTATTCTTTCACGAGTTGGGTCACTTTGTAGCCGCAAGAATTTTTGGAGTCAAAGTAGAAGCCTTTTCTGTGGGAATGGGACCAGTCCTTTTGCATCACAAAAGGGGCGGTACTGACTACAGGCTTTCCCTTATTCCCATTGGTGGCTACTGCTCCATGAAGGGCGAAAAGGACTACCAGAAGGCCCTAGATCTTAACCTAAAGTCCATAGAAGGAGACCCCGATTCCTTTTACGGAGTGCATCCTCTAAAGCGAGCCGTCATTGGCTTTGCAGGCCCCTTCTTTAACATTCTGTTTGCCTTTATTGCCTTTTTTATCATAGGGCTTACGGGCTACTCCTACTACAGTGCGGGAACCACAGTCACCATGGCTGATGAAGTTTACGACATGCATTCTGCAGCACATGAAGCTGGAATGCAGACGGGCGACACCATACTTAGCATAAACGGACGAAGCATGGAAGACTTTTCCGACATTTCAATGTATGTTTCCATGCACGGAAATGAAGACCTGCTTATAACTGTTTTGCGCGGCGAAAACAAAATTGACCTTACCGTACATTCAGACATGGACAGCGAGATTGGCGGAAAGATAGGAATTGTTGCAGACAGTAATTCTGTTGTGCAAAAAACTGTACAAGCTCAGAATGTTTTTAAGGCATTTGGAACAGGAATAAGGCGTACGGGAGAATTTATTTCCCTAACAGTTCAGAGCGTGGGCTTGCTGTTTAAGGGTATAGACATAAGCACGGCAGTGTCAGGACCTGTCCGCATAACTAGTCTGGTAGGTTCCACGGTAAAAGAGGGATTTTCAGAAGGAATAAAGACAGGCCTTGTTTCTACGCTGGAGTTGCTTTCCCTTATAAGCATTTCGCTTTTCTTTACAAACCTGCTTCCCATCCCCGTTCTTGACGGAGCCCTCATCCTGTTTGCCCTTGCGGAATGGATTACTGGCCGAAAGATGTCTCCTAAAGTCTTGTATTACATACAGTTGGCAGGAGTCATACTCATAGGCATCATTTTTGTATTTGTTCTGATTCTAGATATAAAGTCCTTTTTCTAATGCCAAAAAACTGAAACCTTGAGTTAAGTTCTCTGTTATGCTATTATAGGACATCACCCTAGGAGAAGTCATGAAAAACGCCAGATTTTGTTTTGCCTTTATAAGCCTGTGCTTTTTAGCCTCAGCATTTGTTTTTGCCCAATCCCATACTTCGGCTCAGGGGCATGACGGTTCTGTTACAGCCCTGTGCGATGCTGGTGACGGAACATTTTTTTCTGCAGGTCAGGACGGATTCGTCATTCGATGGAATGCAGACGGAAGTGGCGAACACTATCAGATGAGCGACCTTACCATAAAGCTGATTGCCTACAATGCAGGCACTAACGATGTTGCCATTTACGAAACTGATGGAGCCTCTGTAAACCGCATAAGCGTGTGGAACTGGTCAACATTTACCAAACGCTACAGCAAGAGGTTTTCGGATACGGTAACAGCAGTGGCATTTTCTGCAAAGGGAACCTACCTTATGGTGGGAACTGCCGCCGTTAACGGAACATATCTGTTCAACGCAAAAAGCGGACAAAAGAATAGAACTGTTTCTGAAGTGCCTACCCTTTCTTCAATGATTCGCTCCAGTGCCTCGGAAAAAACAGCAATCATGTATTCTTCCACAGGAGCCTTAAGCTACTACGATTTTACAAGCCACAAGCAGAAGGCAAAATTTACTACAGAATCTCGCCTTGAGCAGACGGTTCTGTTTGGAACTCCTTCTCAGGAAAACAGGTTTTTTGCAGGCGTAAAGGATAATTCCGTAATCATATCTGATGCAACCACAGGAAAAGCCATTGCAGTTTATGCCGCACGAAGCCCCTACATCTGCACATCAGGACTTCAGTCTCAGGACGGATTTTACTTTATTTCTAACGACGGAAAGGACTGGTCGCTCAAACTGGTTACAAACGAAACTCTAGAGGCCCAACTTACGGCTACTGGCTCAAAAGTTTACAGCCCAGCCCAACCTCTTGTAGTAAAAACATTTACAGGTCTTTCTTCCAAAGTGAATTTTACCGTTGTAGAAAAAGTTGGAAGAAACATAGTTATTGGAACAAACACCGGGGACATCTGCCTTATGACTGACATTCCCGAGTCTGAAAAGTACACCCTTTCTGCAATGACGGCAAAGACATACGAAAAAATCTACGACATTGCAAGCGATTCCGAAGGCTCTGTTTTGTACTGCCTTACCTACAATACAGTCTACAGAACAGCCTACGATTCTGTTAACCCAGAAAAGGTTGCTGTAAACTCTCAAAATCAGACAAACTTCTGCATACATGGTCAGTCGGCTATACTTTGGAGCAAGGGAACAAAAAAGACAGTTCAGCAGGTTCTGCTTTCTGAAGACTCCGTTCCTCAGAGTCTTTTTACACCTACTTCAGACCTGCAGAATGTCCGCCTCTTTGGAGACAAGCTAGTTTACATTCAGGGCAACTCTTCCGTAGGCATGTTCAATCTGACCACAGGACGCAACACCGAAATATATTCAGGAACATCAATTCAGGATGCAGTTCTTGTAAACGACAGTGAGCTTTATGTTGCAAAAACAAGTTCTGGTCAGAATGATTCGGCACTTATTTCTGTAAACATAGAAACCATGGAAACAGTTCCCCTTAACATAGACGGAAGTGTCGTGTTCTCTCTAAGCTACGACTATGTTCCCGACTCAAAGGGTTCAACCCTTTATGGAGTTGTAATTACAAACAGCGGAGAAGATTCCATAACGCGCGTATTTGCATTCAATACCATAAGCCACGGAATTTCCTACATACTCACTTACCCTGATGAAGATACAACAGCATTTACATCGCTTAATTCACCTTCTCTCTTTACAAACATTGGAAAAAGCGTAGTCTATGCATGCAACATGAACACAAAGAAAACCATGCAATACAAACGCTCAACTGCAATGGCTGTAAAGGCGGAACCAACAGCAGACAAACTGGCGGTTCTTAATTCCAACGGTAGCCTTACCTGGTACAACAGGAATACTCAAGCCGTACTTGCTAGTCGTCTGCTTACTGTGTATGGGGGATGGGAGTAGAGGGGCTGTCCCAAAAGTATGGAGCAGCCCCTATTATTTTAAATTTACAAGCGAATGCAAATCTGCTAAAATTCAAATATGAGCAGAGGCGTAAGCGATAAAATCACATACAAACCATATAACCAGGGC
>CALCRU010000067.1 GCA_937894335.1 uncultured Treponema sp.
TGCGCCTTGCCTTTGCTGTCTAAATGCCTTTTCTGCAAAGAATTGCTTGGTCTTTAGTGGCTGTACACCTTGTTATATAAGCCACTCGCACCACTAACCAGTCGTCCCACACCCCAGTTTTGGGGTGTGTTCCTTTGTGGCTAGTGGCACTCCTGCCTTATATTTTTTGTGCCGTCTTTTACATCAAAAGTACGGTTGCGTAACTAAAAACTTGACAAGTAAACAGTTGTATGATAATACTGGACTTATGGGAAAGATGAACCTGCTAAAATCAAACTACACAGGAAGCGTGGGCGCAACAACTGGAGCCGTACAACGAGGCACTTCTGTAGTTAAGGCTAAAATATGGAGCAAAGCCCCTGCAAATCCTACACAACAACACAGCGTACGAGCATTTGAATCATTAAACCGTGTATGCGGAATAATGGCAAGGAGATGGGCAAATTGGCTACCAGTAAAAAAGACAAACACACTATTGCACAACGCTTTAGCGCACTATTTCAAAAAAGTCGTAGAAAATCACGCTTTCGATGTGGCAGGGTTCAAAGAGCATGTAAGCGGTATCTCAAGCATTTTGGTGTCGGAATTCGACTTCAACTCGGAAACTGGTGCCTTGAAGTTCACAGCAACGGCGAGTTTGAAATACTGGGAGCAGAGAAAAGAAAGTTGGATAGTGATAGTAACTGACGCAACAGGACACATTTTGCACTATGCAGAACCCCAGGCTTTAACATACACCTTTGACGCAACAGTAACGCCAGTAAATCCTGAAATAATCTATGTACTGTGTTTTTCAAGTGCAGAAATAAACGGCAAAAAGCAACTTACAGGCTTTACGGCAGGTGCATCTGTATTTGACGGTGTTTGGTTCCCACTCTTGCAGGACGGTGTTACAAGGGCATGGATACAAGACAAAGTGTTGTATATCGAAGCCCCTAACGCATACTGGCAGGACGGAAAAATATATATTCCTTAAAATTGGTTTACAACAGGAGGTAAGACCATGGATAAGCGCACAAGAACTTTTGTAGATGTAGTGGTAGGAAGTGTTACAACTGTAGCAATGGCAGGAGTAACATATTTCAGCCCCGACCATGCAACAGTCATAAACGGCATTATTGGTGCTGTTGATACAATGATTGTTTTCATTTTGAACTTGTTTACAAAGAAAAACTAACTGGGGGTAACAAATGGACGGTGTAGAGGGAATAAACCTTAACGGCACAGATTACGAAGTACAGGACAAAACCGCAAGAGAGGCGCAATCTACACTTGACGAAAGAGTAGATAACATCGGCACCGTCATTGAAGAACAAGTTACCCCACTTTCAGAGCGAGCGGACGAACTGGAAACAGAAGTAGACGCACAAGAAACACGCATAGAAGCACTTGAAAACTTACCAGCTGCCATGACACCCACACTTATTTATGAAGACGAAAGTGCAAAAGGTGATGTCTCAATTCCACTAACAGGCGCAAATGCAAATACAAGGTGGGCAATTGTAGAATTAGAAGATGTAGACAAAGTGGGTTCACAAATCCAGTGGTTTATGTTACGCCAAAGTACGCAAACACAGGCAGTAAAAACTACATCAGCCGTAATTATTGAAGACTACCTAAACGGAGTAAGAACGCCAAATGCACAATACAGAACACTTAAAATACTAAGTGGTGGCACTTCTTACTCAAGTTGGCAAATGATATTTTCAACAGGAAACTACAGTGCGTTTGCTACAAAAACATCAGGAACAGGAACAAGTTACTGCAATCCCGTAAGAGTATGGCTAGCATAAAAGAGGGGAAAAAATGGCAAGAATCCATTCAGTAAGTTTACAATCTAAAGTAACTCCCTTTGCAGACGCAGAAGAACAATCAGCTTTAGTTGCAACTAGCACAAAAGTTGACAATTTTACAAGACAAATAACGCAGGAACTAACACCAATAAATGCAAAACTTAACCTTGTTTCAGAAGACCTTATATTAAATGCCGACAGACTAACAGAAATAGAAAATCGTCCATTGGGAATGAAAGCAACACTGATTTATTCAATATCGGGAACAAGTGGCACAAGTGGATTTACAACAACGATTACAGGAGCAAACGAAAAAACAGTATTTCTTGTAATAGATACGGATAAAGGAGATGAAAATGCCCAAGCATGGTGGATACACGTACGCCCAATCGAAGCCACAGAAATGGCAAAAGCCTTTTTAATGAATGATTGTTCCGCATCAGGCAACTACACATGGGACAGAACAAGAAAAATTACAATAACAAGCGGTGGCGGAAACTTTGCAAATTATAAAATAGTTGTCGAAGATGCCCACGGTTGGAATGACTTCATGGATACAAGTGCATGGGTAACATCAAATCCAAGTGGTGTCATTCCTAGAAGAATATGGAGAATAGACTTACTGTAAATCAAAGCAACAAAATGCAACAAGTTTACAACATTAAACAAGTAACTTCCCCTAGGGTGCGTTGCACTAACAGGAAGAAATAAACAAAGGAGGCAATCAAAATGGGAAAGATGAACCTTTTGAAAGCAAACTGGGAGGGCAAAGTCGGACAGACTGTTGGCGCAAAGTGGAAGGATAAAAGCACAATCCGCACCTATACCAAGCCCTCAAACCCCAAAACAGAAGCACAGATGGAAGTGCGTGGTGTTTTTGGACAGATGACTGCATTTGTAGCTCTCTTCGCAGACCAGATTAAATATCTCTCTGCACTCAACACAAGGGGCATGAGCGTACGCAATGCAATCATTCAGGCTAACAAAGACCAAATTACGGCAGGAACATTTGACGCAACTACTCTGCTTGTAAGCCGTGGTGGTCTGCCTAATGTTACTGGCGTAACCGCAAGTTATGCCACAAACAAGGTTTCTGTGTCTTATACAGCCCCAGTTGCTACCAACATCACATCAAAGGCAAAGATTGTTGCCATTGCTGTTGACAAGGAAAACAAGAGGGCATGGGCGGCCGCCGAACTCTTTGATGCGGATGCACTTGACATTAACACAGGTTCACTTGAATCAGGAACAGAGCTTGATGTCTATTACTATGTAATCGACCAAAGAGGAAGTTCCAAGGTTGGTTCTCCCTCGGCTCACGCAACTGTAACAGTTGCCTAATTTGGGCTAAAGGTGGCTTTGGCGGTAACACTCCGTTACCGCCTTTTTTTTGACTTTATCACGGCTTCTTATGCCGTTCTACAGGAGTATAAAAAATGGCAAAACAGAACTTTCTAGCTGGTGGTTTCTATGGCAAGTTAGGCGCAACAGTCGGCCAGCGTTGGCGCAATAAGCGTACGCTTAGGGTTTATGTAAAGACCCCTAACCCAAACACGCCCGACCAAAGGGCAAACCGTGGACGCTTTGCTCAAGCAATCCATGCTGCCCAAAAAGCACTGGTTTTTAATAACGGTACACAGGCGTTTTACACAGAGGGCTTGACGGAATTTCAGTACCGCACATCAACTGCAAAACAACGCATAGACGCAGGGCTAACAGGCTTTGCAGTTTTGCCACTCTTTCCAAACAATTATACGCCTGCAATTCAAGTTACAGGATTGTCGCATACAATGGGTACTGGGAACACTATAAACTTCCAGTCCGTGGACTATCCCATTGCCACAGACGCTAGAAAGGTTATGGTTGAAGTTACCTTGCAAAATGACACAACGCTTGAATACGAAGAAGTCCGGCAAATTGTTACACTTCAAACTTCAGGGGATAATCTTTTCACTTTTGCCATGCCAACTGGCTATTCTTTAGGAACAGAAAGCACTATTTTTGGTGTTTCTACTGATGATGTAGACTATGATAACAAAATGGTGTACATTCCACAAACTGCTTGCGGACAGGCTGTTGAGGTAACTCTTGATGATTTTGTTTGGGTAGGTTATGAAGAGCAATATGTACTTGCGACTTCTGCAAAACTTTCTGCTATCGCAAAGCCCCTTACTCTTTCGCTAACAGGCTCTTTCACAAATGGGTGTGCCATAGAGCGGAGCGAGTTTACTATACAGGGTACATTTAACCCCAGTGTAGACAATTATATCCGCTTCTATCTCAAAGACCCCTTTGTGGTAAACACTGGTGACAGTATCAGTACAGGACAAGTGCAAACTGTTGTAACTGGTTATACTTTCACAATCCCTGACCAAGAAATTGACGCTAATCTGGGTGAACGGTACTGGGTTGGAGAAAATGATGCGGTATACGACTGGGGTTACAATTCAACACAAGACACAGACGACAATGCTGTATTTATTCTTTATAGCGACAAGGGGCAGGGCATGACAAATCAAAAGATTTTGAAAGGCTCATACCCTTATCGAGACAGCACAGGCTTGCATACGGCTACATTAAATGTAAATGGGCAGGCTACAATAGACGGCTCTGAAGGGCTTTACTTTGAAGAGGAGTTGCTTGTTACTCCCGACTATCCTGAACAGGCAGGTGATACAATGCAAATTGAAAAGGCTGGCGTAGGTGGTCCGCTTTTCTTCTACGGTGTTTCAAACATTTCTCTAAATATGGCTTGACTTATTACTTTGGGTTTGCTATATTTTATTTGGGCGTTATGGTGTAAGCAATCTCTTTATTTTTAGATTGTCTTACTGTGTCGCTTTAGGGGGTTTTGGATTTATGGCAAAAAAAGAACGGCTTCATTTTGGCAGGATATCGGGCGATATGGTGCAGAAGCCGTTGGGTGAGATGAAAAGAAACGCAAAGGCTCTTTTCAGTATCAATATACAAAAAGATATAGAAAAAGTCAAGTATTTGCGTGCGTCTAGGGAGTTAATAAAATACTCTTGGGAACGCTTTAAAATCCCCTTTTTTGTCAAAATCAAATCTAAGCCTTTGCCGTCATGCCCTTTTTATTACGGGGCTTTAGACGATAGGTGCGCCC
Organism: uncultured Treponema sp.; assembly: GCA_937894335.1. Taxonomy (GTDB): domain Bacteria; phylum Spirochaetota; class Spirochaetia; order Treponematales; family Treponemataceae; genus Treponema_D. The sequence goes on from CALCRU010000067.1 coordinate 4,918, forward strand.
GACATCTTGGGCATTCTGCTTCCAATGGTTCTGCCTTGGATATAATGCTGTCAAATGCCAATGGGGTACAGGGCGCAAACCGCCCTGCTAACGCAGGCTCGGTTTTTGACGATGAGGAAAACATGCCGAATATTCCCTCTGTCTACTCCGTTTCTGATGTTTCACGCTCTTCTGTTTCTCGTTTGGACTGGGAAGACAGTTTGTGCAAAATGGCAAAGGCAAAACAAGCAAAACGCTGTCAGCTTAAAAAGACCGTAGAGGGTACGGAAAAATACATGGGTATGTCTACTAGCAAAGGCACTAGGGCATACAATTACAGGAAGCGCACTAAGTACGCAGAAATCATAAGGGGGTACGAAGAGGACGCACAAAACACTTTCTTTATAACGCTAAATTATAATGGTTTTGATACTTCAAAGCCTATGGAACAGGCTTGGGAAGTATTCTTTAAGTTGGTACGCTCTATTACGCACAAAATGCAACGAAAATGGGGTGTAAAATACTTTTTATCCGTGGAATCAGACGGCAACTTCTTGCCCCATGCACACTTGCTTGCGTCTTTTTCGTCTTCCATTGTTGACCGTATATACATTATATTACCTAAGTGGTTAGAAACGGAATGGACTATAGGCAGTGTAGATTGCAAAAAACTGTCTAATTATAAGCGAGAACATACTTTACAAGAGTATCTCTCAAAAGAGTTGCAATACTCTATTGAAGATGCCCCAAAGTACGAGGACGACAAGGAAAGCCTTTTAGCACAGTACTTCTACAGGGCAATGAATACGCTTTATTTCACGGAAATACTAAGGAGAAAGCAATTTATGTATTCTAAATCTTATCGGGAACTGCTTGACGGTATTGCAGAAAAATATGTTTCATGTGAAACAAATAACAAGCAGTCAAGTGTAAAGGACGACACTTTACACAATGAGTTTGTAAATCAGTTTGATAAGGACTTGGAACTTATCGAAACTGCAAATGCTACTGGTACTTACACGCCTGAAACTGACGAAGCCTTTTTTAGGCTATTAGGTATTATGATGCCAGAGCGTTGTCGCAAGGACTGGTTTACAAGTACGGACGCAGAAAAATTACAGATGTTACAGGAAAACAACGGCAGTTTGGTATGTTCTTGTCAAAATCGGGGTGTGCGCCATGGCTCAAAGGCTATGACCTGTTCCTGCTCTATGCTCCCCTACTTTGACGCAAGAAAGTTTACGGATAACTAGGGAGTAAAGTATGGGAATTAAGTTTAAACCTTATGACGACTTGGAAAAGACCTTAGACGCTACTTCTTGGGTTAACTACATGGGATGCTTGTACGGTATAGTGCGCATTCCTTCCCCCAGCTTTAGAAAGTCTATTGGTTACAATTACGATGTCTATCACATTCCAACAGGCTACCGCCTATTTTGCACTGTGTCGAAGTCAAGAAAAGCCGTGCTAAGACAGCTTAAACAACTGGAACACGACATAGGGGAAAGTATAGGCACATTCCTTAACGAGAATGTTGTTACTGGGAAACTCAAAATAATCAATGGGGTTTCATTCTGACAGCGTGCAGGCTCTTATGCCCTGCACTGGTTTTTACCAAAACAAAGGGAGAAATAAAACAATGAAAGACGGAATACAGAACTTAATTTATAGTTTAGGTGGTGAGGGGTGCTACACTCTTTGCTTGCTTGATGTTGCAGAGGAATACCTAGGACATTCAGTTAATATCCTAGATGTAGTAATCCGTGCAATAAACAAGGGCTACATATACTACGACTGGTCAAACTGGAAGAACTCACAAAACTTTTATGTAGAAAAGCCTGCAATGTTTCTAAAACTTGCAACAGGTGTAGACTGGATGGTGTTACACGAGAATGCAGGACGGCTTCCAAACGGTAAAAATCAATACATCATACGCAGATATGAGCGCACAAATACGACAAAAACATACAGTCATTTCAGTCGAGACACTTTTCAGCCTTATTTGAATAACGGCACGGAAAAGTACGGTACGGAAGTTTCAACACGCCTTTGTGTTCCGTCCGTTCCTTCGCCTTGCGCCCCTGCACTTCCTGCACTGGAGGGTACAAAATGATTATTTATCAATACTCATGCCCTAATTGTGGGAAGTCAAAATTATTTGATACTAAAGAACCCAGGGCAATAATGCAATGGTGTCCTTATTGCGAAAAAACGGCACATTTTAATCAGTGGAAATATGCAGGAATGTCCGAAAGAGTGCCAGGGAGGATATAGGCAAAATGCACGGTACGGAAAACATGATAGAACTTGACATCACGGCAAGCGATGCAGTAAGAAAAGGCGAGCGCATTTTAAAGACAAAGGCAAGCGAAGCAGACTTACTTGCACTTTCAAGAACTGTTAAAGATTACATCGGACAAAGGGCAGTCTATGACATAAGGGAGGATTTAGACGCAGGTATAACTACTTATTTCCCTACTCCGTTGCGCTTGTGGTGTTTAGTTTGTGGCTCATGTCGCTACTTGCGCCTTGAAGTGCGCAGTGTAAAATATCGCAAAGATTGCGGTTTCTTGATATTGGTTTGCAACCCTTACAGGTCTGACTTGCAGGACGAATATATAAAAGTCCGCACAATAGACTTAAAGAAAAAAGGGAAAAAATCCCTGTCGGAAGTAGAGCCTATACAGCAGTGGAGGGAGATATAGCCCTAATGTAAAAAAATCATTCCTTCTTATATTATTTTAAATGTATTAAAGCGTCTAAATCGAAGCCTTGGAAAGTTCCTTTTCCTGGGCTTCTTTTTTTGTATCTTTTTCATATGGGGTGTTATATAAAACATACCCTCATACCACCCACAAGGGGTGGCAATCGGGTATGCCTGGCGAGGTTTT
>CALCRU010000068.1 GCA_937894335.1 uncultured Treponema sp.
CGCTAGTTCCGCTGCTGTTTTTCATTTTTTCCTGCACATCGCTGGGCATTCCGTTATAGCCCTTAGAACCGCCTGTGTAACTACTTGAAGCAGATGCCGCAGATGCATTTGCAGGACTTTCATTCTTTTCTGAGTTACTTGCGGACACAGGTATATTGCTGGGCATGCCGTTTTTTCCATAATTGCCACCACCGTTCACAAGACGAAGCTCATCCCGAGTAAGTTCATGGCAGGTTGCAAGAAACGCCTTCTGCTCGGGAGTTAGTTCATATACGACTTTCTTTTTGCTAAACAGTTTCATACCTCCAGTATACACTACATTCCTGTGAGCGCAAGGGGCTTTTTATAGAATGTGACCAAGGTCATATTTTTACTTTGCACGCATGTTTAGGAGTAACCAGTTTAGGTACCAGATACTGTCGTCCATGTTGGAAATGCTGTCTTCCATGTTAAGGTATGCGGTCTCCGCCTGCAACAGTTCAAGTTCAGTGCATCGTCCTGCACCGAACAGCTGTTCTGCCGATTGAAGTATTGACTTTCTGTTTTCAAGGCTTTCATTAAGTTCCACTCTCTGCGAAAGTGAGTCCTCCAGGACGCGAACATAGTAGCGCACTGTTTCCTTTAAAGCGCGGTCATAGGCTTCCAGCTGTTCTTCTGCATTAGCCTCTGAAAAATCATATTCAAGAAATTCTGTCTTTCTTCTTCCGTCCATAATGGGAGACAGGTCAAGTCCAACCGTCACGGCCCACAGGAAGCCTTCTCGACTTCGGAAGAGGCTTAGGGGGCTTTCAAAGGAATACGCCTCGGACACACCCTCCACGGAACCTGATACGGTAAGCACGGGTGCATAGGAAAGGCGAGCCATGGACTTCTGAAAAGAAACTTGCTGACGCTGGATTTCCAAAAGAGACCTCTGGGCATCGGTGGCATTCATGGCAAGGCTCTGCACGAGAAGTTCTTCGTCTACCGCACAGAAGAGGCTTCTAAATTCATCATCGGCAGGACAGTTGAGTAGGGAGGCTACCTGCATAAGGAGTTCTTCCCTAGTCCGCTCGCATGTCTTTACCTGATTCCTGTAAGACGAAAGGGACTCTTCCGCAGAAAAGATATCGCTCAAAGTGCACTGCCCCTTACCGTAGCGCTCAATGGAAACCTCCAGTATTTTTTGCGCAATGTCAAGGTTTCGTACTGCACTGGAAAAATTCCTCTCGTTACCCCTTAGCTGTATGTAAAGTCCCAGACATTGCCTTACCACGCCTTCTTCCGCAAGCGCATAGGAAAGGCTTCTGGCTTCAAGGGACAAATGCAGCTGGCTTTTTAAGGGATTCTCTCTTGTGCCAGAAGACCATAGGGGAATTGAGACAGACATTGATGCCGAAACTACATCAGAGTAGCCGAGGTTGGAAAAGTCATGGGGCAATGCTGCCTCAAGCGACTGCTTTTCCATCGTTACGGAACCCGTAAGGCTGAGGGAAATTCCGCCGGGAAGCATCTGCGAAACAGTTGTCGTCAGTCCGGCCTCGTAGGGAGCCATCATTGTGGATTCAGGAATGTTTGAAAAGGTGTTTGCCGCTGATATGGAAAATCCAGTCCTGTAGTTTTCAAGCCACCGGGAATAGTTTCGTTCTGCAATAATAAGATTGCGTCTTGCATTCTGCATGTCCAGACTGGTTTCTTCCGCATGAAGGAGTATGAAGTCAAGGGTAGGGTTTCCAGTCTGTGCAGGACATTTCGTAAATGCAAGGAAGACCATCATGCAGAGAACAAGGCGTTTGTTTTTCATCAGCACCACCGTTTCAGAAACAGTTTGAGTTACCTAGCATACAACCACATCTCTGTGAGCGCAAGGGGCTTTTTGCAAGATGTGACCAAGGTCATATTTAGATTATACAAAAGGCTTATTCTTCGAACATATTTTGAGAATATCTGCTTCTGTTACATCAGATTTTGAGACATGCTTTAGGTATTCTAAAAGGTTAACCATGCTTTCCGTCTCGCAATCAAACATAAAACATTCCTCATAGTCTGAATCTATTTTTTTGATATAAACATTAAGGCAGATTCCATTCTGAGAAACCCTTGTCAAATGCAACCCTTCCGACTTTAGCTCTTTTATAACGAAAGGAGCTACCATTAAAAAATGATTTTGTAACATTCTTAATGAATAGGCATTTTTTCCTTTCCAGATAGCGCTAAAGAAACAGGAGCCAGAAAAAAAACATGCAGTAATAAGTGGAATTTTAAATTGTCCACGGGAATCAGAATACAACACAAAAAAAAAGAGAGGAAAAGAAACCACAGCAAAAATCAACGAGACAAAGACTTCGTCTGTTGCATAACAGTCATTAAAAAAGACATACTTTTTTTTCATCCATCAGTTCCTCATAAAACTTTTTACATAAGTTACGCCATATCGCGCATGAGAACCATGCTCATAAGCACCAGCATAAGGCTGAGGAAAAGACTTTTTGCTGAACAACTTCATATCTACAGTATACACCACATTCCTGTGAGCGCAAGGGGCTCTTTACAGGATGTTACCAAGGTCATATCTAGATTTTGGAGATTTTAATAAAAAAATGCAATTTGGTTTGATTTCACAGTTTTTTTCACGCTCGTAGATATCGGGAAAATGAATAAATGGAGCTTCGCGGATCTTCTTGTCAAAGTCTTCGACCGTAACAGGACAATGCCTTGCCAAAGAAATAAACTCCTTTGCATTTTCAAAATTTTCAAGTGTAAAGCTGAAGTAAATACGCTTTCCTCCCGGAAGTCCATTTTCAACAACGAATGCAAATGTGCCGTATCTGCCGACCAGAACTTTCTGAATAACCAAAGTTTCAGGAGGCAAAGGAATTTCTCTCAAGGGCGTTGAATGATAAAAAAAATCTTCATGGACCGTGAAATCTCCATATAAACAAACTGAACAAATTATGCCAGCCAGTTCAACAATTAGAAAAACGAGAAAAAAAACACAGACGCTTTTTCCTATGAAATAGCAGGAGAAGAATGCTAAAAGCAGGAGAAAAGTATTGGACGCAAGAAATCTTGCATTAAATATCATTTTTAGAATTTTTCCTATAAGCGACTTTATATTCACAAGTCCCCCCCTCTCTACTCTTTATAAGAGGAAATTGTGAAGGTTACACCTGTACAAACCATGCTCATAAGCACCAGCATAAGGCTGAGGAAAAGACTTTTTGTTAAACAACTCCATACCTCTAGTATACACCACATCTCTGTGAGCGCAAGGGGCTTTTTACAGGATGTTACCAAGGTCATATTAGGATCGTGATGGAGGTGCGAGGTTCCAACTGTTTGAGCCATCATATTTAGAGATCATCTGATAAAAGTCATAAGCAGATATATAACTTTTTGCAGAAGTTTGTATTAGTTTTAAAAGAGCATAATAGTTCTCTTTAGTAAGGTCGAAATCCAGATAATGAGAATTGCCGTTTTCATAAAATGCACATGCTACAACACCGTAGTACCTGTAAGCAAAACCATCTCGAGTCTTGCCGTACCAGCAGCCGTGAATCTCTGCATCCTGGGCTTTAAACACTCTTTTTCTAACGGAGTTTTTTAAAACAAATTCCCCTGAAGATTCAAATAAATCATTTTGTCGGATTGAAAAATAAATCAAACAGTATAGGGAAGCCAGAATCATCATCAGCAAAAGAGCCTTGAATATTTGATTAGAAGTTTTATCAATATGCATGAATATAACAAAAGCAAATGTAAATATTAAAAAAAAAGACACAGACGCCAAAACACATTTTTCCCTGTGAGTTTTCAAGATCACTACCTCCTGGTCTTAAAAAAAGGATTTTGTATATGTAACACCCACTCGGGCGTGTACCTCTAGTGGAAAAGCATTCGGTCCAATACCCAAACACGCAGATGAACCTATAACCTCACCTTCGGAATTAATGATTAAATCCAAACCTCCTCCAAGTTCATTACCAACAGAGCCTCCAACTGCATAATACATTCCTGCAAAATCCTCAAGACTTCTGTATTCTCCAACTTCGGCGCAAACTGATGCCGCAAGTCCTGCACCTGTTCCAGCCTCACCGGCGCCATACACACCCATGTGGTCTATGTTAGCAGCAAAAATCATCGCACCCACAGTTTTTTTTATTGGATTTGTACTCATAAGCATCTTTAGGGTCTCATCATAGATAACCTCATTCTTTGGGTCAATATACACACCAGCATTCACAGCCTCAGAACCTGTAATCCATGTTGCAGAGGCAACTCCGCCATAGGTGTACACAGTCTTCTTGCCGTCATTCTTAAACAGGGAGTCAAAGGCTCTGGAAAGCAATCCTTTCTTCTTTTCAGGAACTACAGGCTCTGATTGCAAGTCTGTACCATCATCCCCATTCGAAAGCGTGTTGGACTCTGCGTCAAAATCTTGGACAGGAGCGGATTTATTTTCCACATCGGATTTTTTTTCTTCCGCATAGGAACCATGTTCATACGCACCAGCATAAGGCTGAGGAAAAGACTTTTTGCTTTCACCCGAAGAACTTGTACCTCCAGAGGAAGATGTACTACCTGACGAAGAGTTTGAAGTACTTGAGGAAGCCTTGGAACTGCTTCCACTTGAGTAACTGCTACCGCTGGAACTTGTTGTTTTGTTTTCCGTCTTATGAGAAGTTTCTGCACTTTCGCCTGTGCCGCTAACACTTTCTTTCGCACCACTGTCAGTGGAACTATAGCTAGATGAGCTACTGCCTGTGCCAGACGAAGAAGTTCCGCTGGCATTTGTAGAACCGCTCGAAGCAGAAGAAGTACTGCTTACATTCGAGGTCCCCGAAGATGAAGATGAAGATGAAGATGAAGATGAAGATGAAGATGAAGATGAAGATGACGAACCGCTAGTTCCGCTGCTGTTTTTCATTTTTTCCTGCACATCGCTGGGCATTCCGTTGTAGCCCTTAGAACCGCCTGTGTAACTGCTTGAACCAGATGCCGCTGATGCATTTGCTGGACTTTCATTCTTTTCTGAATTACTTGCGGACACAGGTATATTGCTGGGCATGCCATTTCTTCCATAATCGCCGCCCCCGTTCACAAGACGCAGTTCATCCCGAGTAAGTTCATGGCAGGTTGCAAGAAACGCCTTCTGTTCTGGAGTTAGTTCATATACGACTTTCTTTTTGCTGAACAACTTCATACCTCCAGTATACACTACATTCCTGTGAGCGCAAGGGGCTTTTTGCAGGATGTTACCAAGGTCATATTTAGATTTTGGAGATTTTAATAAAAAATGCAAAATGGTGCCAAAATCATATCAAAAAAAAATGTACAAAACAGCATTATCATGCTATACTGGCAAAAAGGGAGAGTTTTTTTTGAATAACACAAACCCAAAATGCAGCTTAAAAAAAATCCTGCCTGGAAAAAACTTGGTAAAAATCAGTCGTAAGGTGTTTTGAGCAATGCAGAAAGAATCAAAATATTCGAAGATAAAAGACTTTATAAAAAATGACCACTACATGACGGAACGGACTATTGTTGCAGCAGGCATAGTACTTCTGGTTATTCGTACCATAGAGCACTTTTTTGAATTAAAAACAGAAATTTTTTTTAATTCTTTTCCAGGATTTATAATTGGGCAGACTTTGAACATGATGAGCATTGCCATGTTTACAGTAATACTTGTAAGACCCCAAAAACTCTTACCCTACACCATATTTAGCTTTACCTATGCAGTTTATATTATTTTTAACGACGACACTTCAAATGCCATGGACATACTCATGATGTTCACGGGCATGACGGCACTTAAGAGGCAGGGTTTCTTTAGAAAGAATGGAACACTAAAAAACATTCTTTTATGGTCTGCATACTTTATTCTAAGATTATGCGGATTTAGGTTTGGTACGGCAGAATTTATAAACGGCCTTTTATACCATCTAGGAGTCATCTTTGTATGCGTAATTCTTCTGCACATAATGGAACGCCCTACCCACATCATAGAAGTAGAAAAGCCCATCGTCATTCCCATTGAAGAAAAGCCAGTCCTTGACCTTTCTCAGTTTACTACATTCAGCGACAGGGACAAGGAATGGATAAAAAGGGTTATGGATGGAGAAAAATATCAGTCCATTGCCAACGACTATAAGGTTACTCTTGGAACTGTAAAAAATCGCATGAAGCTACTGTATAGGGAAATGCACATTTCGGACAGGGTAACGCTTCTTGCCCAGTACGGAGGACAACAAATTATTTTTACAGAAGAAGAACGCAGGGCCTATATAGACAACAGGGAAAGAGAAAGGCGCATTGCCATAGACACCTATGCAAAAGACCATCCCCTTCCGCCTATACAGGGTCTGGACAACATACCTCCAGAAGACTCTGAGCCTAGCCAGCAATAAAATCGAGCTTTCGCAATATGTAAAACGCAACCGTGGTCTTTTCCAGAATTATGCGCGCGTCAACTTCCATACCAGAACGCATTTTGTATTCGTTACCGCGATAATTTTTAAATATAGTCCTGTCAATGTCAGAATAAACACAATAATACAGTTCGCCTTTTTCGCCCTGTCTTACATCAGGGTCTATTGATGTAAGGCGACCTTCGGCACCCTTGTACTCAAAAAAGGGAAAGGCAGACAGCCTGTATTTTACAGCCATTCCTTCCTTAAGTTCTCCCACATCCTTTGTAGGAACAGAAAGTTCTATTCTAAAATTTTCACTGTCACTGGGTATGATATTAAGCACCACCTGATCCGCAAAAATATAGTCACCCTCGTTTAAAGATGAAAGTTCCTGCACGAATCCAGAAACAGGAGCCTTTACTTCAAGAAACTCATACTGACCGTCCGTCCTTATAAGTTCCTGCTGAAGCTTTTCATACTGCTTTGTGTACTGCTTGTGCTGTTCCATTGCGGAAGAATAAAATGCTGCCTTGTATCTGTTAAGTTCGTCCTGAGCAAGCGTACGGTTAAGCAGGGCCTCGTTTATACTAGTGTCAAGACGAAGGGCTTGAGGCTGTTCCTGCGCAAGTTTAAGGCGGTATTCCGCAACCTCAAGCTGGGACTCAAGGTAGCGGATGTTTGTAAAATACTCCTGAACTTTCGCATAGGAAAGAGTGTCAGTTTCCGTGAGTAGGTTTTTATTCAGTCGGCAGGATTCCAACACCTTGTCAAGGCACAGGAGCCAGTCCTGCGCATCCTGAATTTCTATAACTAAATCTTCCCTAAGGGCTTTATAAACTTCATCGTCAAGAACATACAGCAGGTCGCCCTTTTCCACATACTGTTCAAGTCTGTAGAACAGCCGCTTTATTTTTCCGGGAATAACATTCCTTACGCTAGAATTGTTCATTTCCGTGCGCACGACACCCTTAACTTTTGTCACATCATTTACGGGACAAACAAAAAGAAGGATTAGAATAGATGCAACAATGGTCATTGTAGTGTAGAAAAGAACTTTGATTTCTCTAGGAACGGCAAGGGCAAGAACTTCCCTTGAGTGATGGAGCATGTTTAAGTGTTCCAGACGGACTGAATTTTTCCTATTCATTCTGAGCCTTCTCCAGTGCGGCATACAGTCCGCCTTTTTCTTCAAGTTCATCATGTGAACCAAACTCCGCAATATGACCGTCCTCCATCACAAAGACAGTATCACAACTGCGTACGGTTGAAAGTCTGTGTGCAACCATGATTACAGTCTTGTCCTGCATGGAATTTACAACATCCATGATTGCCTTTTCCGATATGCTGTCTAGGCTTGCGGTCGCCTCGTCCAGAATTATTATCTCGGGATTTCTAAGAAGTATTCTAGCAAGTGCAAGCCTCTGTCGCTCACCGCCAGACAAAGTTGCCCCCTGCTCTCCCACAACCGTCATAAACTTGCTGGGAAGGGACATTATAAAATCATAAGCCTGCGCATCTTTTGCGGCCTGAACCATCTGTTCTTCCGAAATTCCAGACAGTCCCCAACATATGTTTTCTGCGACAGTGCCGCTGAACAGAAGGCTTTCCTGAGGCACATATCCGAACAGGTTTCTGTACCGCTCGGTATTAAGTTCAGAAGCAGGTTTTCCGTCCAGAAAAACGAAACCTTCGTCGGGAGCATAGAACTTCATGAGGAGTTTTAGCAGCGTAGACTTTCCTGAACCAGACTTTCCCACAAAGGCAACATTCTGTCCTTTGCGTATTGAAAAAGAAACTGAATCAATTGTTTTTTCCCGGGTGCCGTAGGAAAAAGACACTCCGTCAAATTTTATTTCGTCCTTAAACTCCAATGGATTTTCTGCAGGAGATTCACTGACAGAAACCTCTTCTTCCAGTTCCATTATGTCTGCCAGCCTGTCAGCCGCAACAAAGGCCTCCTGCAGATGGGGTTGCATGGTAAGGAGCCTGCTTAAGGGACCAAGAAAATATCCCGAAAGAGTTACAAAAGAAATGAGCTGACCAAGTGTCATTTGTCCTTCAAATATGCGGTAACAACCAACCCAATATATTAGCAGAGTTCCAAGGCTAGAAATGAAAGTCTGAATGGCACCGTTAAGGTGGGCAAAAGATTCAAACTTCATGTTCCGTTCCAGCGAATCGACACACCTGTATTCATTCCGCCTGAATGCATGGTCTTCCGTAGAAAGAGCCTTTACGGTTGCAATGCCGTTTATTGTCTCGTACATGGAGGCATTCTTTTCCGCCTCAAGAAAGGCACATTCTCGGATGAGCCTTTTGAATTTTCCAGTAGAGCACCAGACCACTACGGAAGAAATCAGAATCGGAATCATTGCAACAAGAGTCAGGAAAGAACCTGTCTTTACAAGAAAAAATCCTCCAATAAAAATCATGATGGAATCCATGACGACCGAAACTGTCGTTGAAGAAATCGTGTGTCGTATGGTTTCCGTATCCCGTATGCGCGAAAGGATTTCTCCTGTTTTGCGTGCGGTAAAAAAAGAAAGGGGGAGTTTTAAAAGGTGATAAAAAAATTCACACACAAGGGATATGTCAAGTTTTACGCTCAGGTGCAAAAGTATCTGATCACGGCAGTAGGAAAGGACACTCTGAAACAGAATGACAGCCAAATAACAAAGGGAGCACAAGTTGAGCATTGATTTAACTTCCGAATAGAGAACTTCATCAATAAGGAACCTAAAGTAAAACGAAAGGGCAATTCCAAAAAGCGAAAGTACAAAACTTGCGGCGATTGCATGACGAACAAGATAGGTATAAGGTTTTAGAAGTCCTAGATATTTGAATAATTTTGGTCCATCGTCCCTAACCTCTCTGTAATTTCCTTCCGGCATACATACAAAAAAGATTCCGCTCCACGCCTCCATAAGTTCTTTTTCCGTCAGCACCCTTCTTCCAACCGCAGGATCAAGGACGCTTATTTTTGACTTGAACACTTTTTCCAAAACTACATAATGGTCATCTGCCTTTGTATGCAGATGAAGAATTGAAGGTACTGGAAGAGTTTTTATGTCATCCTTGTCACGGCTTACAAATGTCTTGCAGGAAAGTCCACTTTTACTGGCGCATTCCCAAATCCCCAGTCCAGATGTGCCTTGCCTGTCCGTTCCGGCCTTTATGCGGAGTTTGTACAGGGGAATGGAAGTTCCGTAATAGTTAAGAATCATGGAAATGCAAGCAGGACCGCAATCCTTTTCGTCATGCTGAAGTACAGGCTTAAGCTTATGCATTGCATGCACCTTCTGTTAAAGAGACATTGCTATATAAATTGATTCCGTCTTCCATTTCTCTCCTGCTCCTCAAGTAGCCAAACTGTTTTTATAATCAACTTTATACCACTAGTATAATGGTCTTTTAACCATGAGCAAGGGCCTTACTGCAAGATGTGACCAAGGTCATATTACTCAAGCCGTGTGGGTAACCGTTATAACCTCCCCTGTGTATTTGTCAATAACAATGTACGGTCCGCCTCCGTTAA
>CALCRU010000069.1 GCA_937894335.1 uncultured Treponema sp.
AAACTCCAAGCGAGGTTGCTGCTTAAACTGTCCTAAAATTTGGGGTCAGTTCACTGACTGGTAAAACTCACATTCCCCACACCCCTCAGCAGGCTTCTGGAACCTACCCCGTAAGAGTCCAGGAGCCTGTCTTGTTTGAACCCCGACGCTTTATTCTGCCAGAAGAAACAAGGGTCTGAAGGGCACGGGTAACTGTAGCCCTAGAAATTCCAAGCCTAAGGGAAAGGTCTTCCTTGGTTTGGGTACAGTCCGTGCATAAGGCACTGTAAACTCTCTCTACAGTCCGTTCAGCCTTGCTTAACTTGCGCGCAAAATAGTCTGACTCTGGTGCATTTACTTCTAGGGAAGCCTCTGGAATAAGAGACTTTTCCTTAAGAAGACAGGTGGCTTCATTTATACGCCTCTTTACTGCGGAAAGAAGGGCTTCTTTTTTTTCTTGAGGAATTCTTCTAAGGGGCGACAGAAAATCAGCATACCAGACAGGAAAATCTTCCAAAGCACTCATGTCAACCTTGCCGCACAGTTTTTCAAAGGGTAGAGCATTAAACTGCCTTATCTGGGTGGACTCAAAGGGCTTTGCTGGTATGGATGCGGACGAAGCCTGTTCAACTTCAAAGCCCACCTTGTTTACAAAAAGAGACTTTCCTGAATCATATACGGGAGAAAGTCCCAGCCATTCCAGAGTGTCTGAATTCCGCAGAAAACTTATGTTGTAGGCGTGGCGGTCTTCATTTGCAATAATAAAATCAAGGAGGAGGATTTTAAGCAAGTCTTCTTCGGCATTAGGAATCTCCAGTTCTTTGCATCGATTTATTAAGGCTTCGTAGTCGTACCTTCCGTCGGGAGTTAGGTGCAGGTCCTGATAGAGGGAAGCCATGGGCACCATTTCTTCTGACTGAGTAACTATGTCGGGACACACGCAGTAGTAGGCATTGTCCCTTACGCAAAGTTCGTAGGGAATGTGGGAAATGCCAAGACGGCGGCATATTTCGCTTGCGGTAACTTCGTTAATGCATTCCTGTTGCTCTGTTCCCGTCCCGGCCTTTTCCAGATAGTTGATTCCGTCTTTCCTGAACCAACGTTTGGGAAGTTCGCCTCCAGTAGTGCTGTCTGGAGTTTGAGAAAGAGATGTCCTGTCCAGAGGCTTTGAACTAGAAACAAGGCGCAGTCCTATGGCACTGTCATATTCGTTTGAAAAGAAATTTATGTCTTCCCACCAGATTTTTCCAAAATCCTTTGCAGGACACACCCAGTACTGGTCTGAAAGGCTAAGGTAAAAGCTTTTTCTAGAAAGTTCTTCAGCAGACGAAAGCCCAAGTTCCCCAAGAAGTTCCTTAAAGTTTTTTCGGTTGTAAGGAATTATCCGTTCGTTTATGAAGTCAAAGAGTTTTTGTCCCAGTGCATAGATGTTTGTGGCATCCGGGCGACCGTTTAAAAACAAATGGGGCATGATATGCTGAATGTTAAAAACTTTCGTAACTTCGCATTCATATTCACGCTCATTATACTGGAGTAGAGGTATGTTCTTCTTAAGCAGGATAAGGTCGTCCATAAATAAAATATAGGCTCATTTTATTTACTTTGTCAAGTGTTCAGAGCAATTTATAGGCTAAATTTTATAACTTATAGGCTAATTTTATCCAAAAACTTATTTATCGGCTAAAAATTCCCTTAACGGCTTCCACTATCTTGTCAAAGAATGAAGAAATCGCCACCACAAAAGAAGCGCCTGCCACAAATGTTCCTATGGTGCTGCCCAAACTTGAAAACACAAAGACAAGAAGAACCCGTAAGATTCTGTTGCGGTAAAATCCCCTAAAAGAGGATGCGTCTTCTTGCAGGGTCTCCATGTCCTTTACCTGGGGCTTTTTTATTAAGGCCTGAACAAGTCCTGCCACAATGCCTATTCCAATAAAAGGACACAGGGAGGTAAAGGGAGCCCCCAGTATGGTTACTAGAACAGTAATAATGTTTCCGCCTGCAAGAAGAGAGCCAAGACCAGCCAAGAGTCCGTTCCAAATTACCCAAGAGCTGAGCATGTCCCAACCCTTCTGAGTTCCGCCCCAAATGAATCCTGCCACAATAAGGGCCACTATTAGAAGAGGAATAATCCAAGATGCGATTTTTGAACCAAGGGATTTAGGAGGAACAGAACTTATGTCGTCGCAGTTTGAACTTTCGCCCAAACCTTCGGCAAGTTTTTCTAGATGAGCCACAACTC
>CALCRU010000070.1 GCA_937894335.1 uncultured Treponema sp.
CTCTAGAAAGTCGCTTTAGCGAATTTCTAGAGATGCCCTATAGTTTTTTTATTTTAATGCCGATGATGATGAAGAGGTATTGTACCGTGAAGGCGTGGCTGAAGATTTTGCTCAGCTCAGTATTATCGTTTCTCATTTTTGCGGCAGGCTGCTTTGCCATTGTAAAGTATAATGGCTTTGAGCTTGTGGAACTGCGCTTTTACGAACCCCGTGTAATTTCAAATGTAGAGGAAAAGTTAAAGACTGTCTCTGACGAATTTGACGGATTCTATGCCGACACAATGTTTTCTCTTTCAAACTTTGCCGCTCAGGAAAGCACAAAATCCTACTTTGCAAAAAGTGCGTCGGATGCGGCGGTAAAAAGTAGGACCGACTCTCTGGGACTTTTGCAGGAACAGATTCCGGGGCTACAGGTTCGCGTGGTTCAGAATGACGGTAAGCACATTCACTTTAGCACTTTTAAAAACGACATACTAAAGCAGGAAGGTAGCCTTACTTCTTACAAGCCTTACGAAGATGCAGTGACTGTTCCCTTCGACAGCATTTCCGCCTCAAATTCTCCCAGGCTTACATTCAGCAGTGCGGCAGGAATGTTTGTATTTTCCCTTCCGTTAAAAGATTCTGCAAACGACATTTCCGGTACGATTGTGTTTTATGTTCCCGTGGAAGACTTTACAAAAGTTCTGGTTTCTAAAAATGTCATAACCATGAACCAGTACGGAATTCTTGTTGCGCCGGAGCAGTATTCCTCATCTGAAAATTCAGGAATTGTTTTTGGATTTCCTTCTGTGGGACAGGAACTTGTGGCAAAAGAAATTGTTTCTGCCTGGTCAGAAAATTTTGAAACCGTTACACAGATTGTTGCAAAGGAAGACGGAGAAGAAAAACTTACGCTCATAACAGGAAAGACTTCTTCCCATGTTCTTGCTGGATGGGTTTGCAACGAAAGTGATTTTGTTTTTTCCCGTGAAGAAAAAGCTCTGCTTCTTGTGGTACTCTTTATTATCCTCTACCTTCTGATTTTCTTTTTGTTTAACCTTAAGCATGAGCCTGTTGCAGTTATTAAAAAGCGCATGCAAAAATTTGGCAACGCAATTCTCTTTAAGTATCAGAATAAAAACTGGAGCGACATTTCTCGTGAACTTTTGGGTCGCCGTCAGGATTCCTACGAAGAAATTAAAAAGAGCCTTGGAAAACTTGCAGTAAACCACGCTGAGCAGGTGCAGTTTTATTTTGACCGCTGCTGGAGCGAAATAATTCTTACCTTGGGCGGAGACTCTGCGTCTGTTGCCACATCTGTGCCTAGCGCTACACCATCCGCTACACCTGTAAAAGAAAAGGTTAAGCCTTCCTTGCCTGATGCAGTCGCACCTTTGCCAGTGAGTGAAGTTTCCTACGCAGAAGAACTGGATGAAGTAGAAGAAGTTTCTGACGCAGAAGAACTGGATGAAGTAGAAGAAGTTTCTGACGCAGAAGAGCTAGATGAAGTAGAAGAAGTTTCCGAAGCAGAAGAGCTGGATGAAGTAGAAGAGGTTTCTGAAGCAGAAGAGCTGGACGAAGTAGAAGAAGTTTCCGATGCAGAAGAGCTGGACGAAGTAGAAGAAGTTTCTGACGCAGAAGAGCTGGATGAAGTAGAAGAAGTTTCTGAAGCAGAAGAGCTGGATGAAGTAGAAGAAGTTTCCGAAGCAGAAGAGCTGGATGAAGTAGAAGAAGTCTCTGACGCAGAAGAGCTAGACGAAGTAGAAGAAGTTTCCGAAGCCGAAGATGCAGAATCTATAGAAGAAGATGACGGCTTACCTGCCGCTTCCCTTTTACGAACTCCAGGTGCAGAAGAAGATATTGTTTCCATAGACAGCCTTGTTGAGCAAGTGCCAGATGAAAATGAATCTTCATCCGATGCCTATGACAGTGCCGTAACCAGAGTGGCAAGCGACCCCATGTTTAAGGAAGAACTTGGCTTTGAAGAAATAAAACCCCGTCCGCATTTTTTACCCACTGCTGAACAAAAACAGTTTGCAGAATCTTTTTCTGTTGCAGAGCTGGACTTTTCAAATCTTGACAGTGAAGTAGAAGACTCTACCGTTGCCTCTCCCTACCAGCACAAGGCAGACTTGCTTGTTGAAGAACTGGTTGGAAGAAACTCAGAGCCTGGCACTCAGCCAGCTTTTGCAAGTAAGAGCCTAACAAAAACTTCTGTAGTAAAAGCGGAAACTTTAGAATCCGTGAATAAATCCGTGCAGAATTCAGTGTCCCACAGAAAGGGGCTTTTGGGGCATGCAATGCTGCTTAAAAAAGAAATGGAAACTCCTCAGCAAGCCATAATAGAGCAGGATGACGGAGTGTTTGTAATTCCAGAGGGATTGAGTACAAGGTCTGTAAAACAGAATCTTGAGTTTAAGAAACTTGTAGACTCTGTTTTGGGAAATTGACGCCCTTTCGCCTATTCTTCTGATTCAACTTCTTCTTCTTTGGGAAGAGGAAAGTTCTGCATGAGCGTTACAATCAGATAAAGTTTTTTGTACACAGTTACGCACATGTCCTTGAGCCTGCCTTCTGCAAAATGGTCAATTTCTTTCCAGTTTGTAATAAGGTCGCTTCTTGGAACTTTTGCAAAATCTTCTATGCACATCTTGAGCGTCTTTGCATAAATTATGAAATTCTGAGAAGTGGTCTTTATAAGTTCCGCCGCCATGGAGTTTACATCCCTCAGAGTAGTCTGAATTATGTTGCGCGCTTCCTTGTCGCGGTCAGCACGAGGCATTAGTGTCTTGAACTTAACACCAAATTCCGCAGATTCGGCAAGTTTTGAATCAAACTCAGTTATGCGGTCTGAAAGTGTAAGCAACTGGTGGTAGGCTTCGCTCATTGGTTTTGCCATCATTGAGTTAGGCCAACTTCCCCTTACAAGAAGAATGTCTGACAGTTCGCGAATGTCTTTTTTGCCGTAGTCAAGAAGAAACTGCTTTAGGTAGGAAAGCGGTTCATGGTATTTGTAAGAGCCGATTGTCTTTCGTTCAAACTGGGCGCTATTCTGCTGATTGTAATACTTGAGTGACTGAACAGGTGTTTCTCCAAAAATCTGTGAAAGAAGTCCGTCCACTTTTGAATTCTTCTGCCTTTCCTGAATGGCGCGTACTGTATCTTCTGCATTTTTGCGTATATCGGAAATGTAAGTGTCGACTATATATGCGCTTTCCGACTTTATGTTTTCTTTATAGTCCGGCTGTTCAGAAATAAGCTTTATTATCATTTCAAGAACTTGCTGGTCGTGCAAATTCTTTAACCTGCTGATTACCTTTTTCCATGTTCCTGCCGGAACTGGTTCCACACCCTTTATGGCCTTGAAAAGTTTGAACAAATTGTCCCATTCGTTGTCGAAGGGAAGTGCCCACGCAACGGCAATAAAATTCTTAAGGTCTTCGGTAACATAGGTGCCGTTTATAGTGTTGAAGTGGGGCGGTATGTCAAAGTTACGTTCTCGCATGGTGTTGTCAAATTTCTTGAGCATGAAGTAAAAGTCGTAAGAGCAGAAGTTTCTAAACAGATTAAGGCGGTTAAACAGAGCGTCTATTTGGTCACGGCGGCCGTTGTCAAATTCTAGCGTAAAGTTTTTAAGGTTTTCCTTAACGCTAGCGGCAACTTCGTTTATGGGAATAGTCTTTGCCTTTTCGTTTATGGCTTCTTCTGAAATTTCTGCAAGGGCTGCCTTTTGCTTGTCCGAAAGCATTGCGTCTACAGTGGCCACTTTTAGTGCAGGGAGGCTTGTTGACTGGAACATGAGCTGGGCCGGAGAAATCACCTTGTAAATGTCGTAAAAGTATTTTCCCAAAGCTGGAAGAACTTCGTGGGAAGACGCCTTGTAAAAGTGATATTTTGTTTTTGAAAGGTCTTTTGCTATGGATTTGAGAAGGCGCTTTTTCTGTGCCTCAGGATCGCTTGAACTAAAGAGGGAACCAAACAGCTTTGAAAAGAAATTTGAATCTGCCATATTTTCCACTATATAAAATTATCGGATTTGTGTAAAGTGGGCTTTGGGTGTAAAATCAAAACAACATGAAGGAGTTGCATCTATGAGTTCACGCGCAAAGAAGAATTTGATTTATGCTGTAGGCGGTATTGTTATACTGATTGGCCTGTTTTTCTTGATAAGGAGTACTTCTCGCAAGGAATTTAATACGGAAGCAAGGGACGAAATGGAACTTGTAATCAAACTGAACCGAGCGGAATTTGAAGCGGCCATGAACGAACAGCTTACACTTGTTCTTCAGATGATGCGTATGCCCTCTATCGCCGAGTATTTGAAGCACCCTGATGACGCAACAATTCAGGCTGCGGCATTCCGTGACTTTGGCTCATTCCAAAACGCCTTCAAGTCAAAGTCAATCTTCTGGGTTTCAGATGTAAACAAGGAATTCTGGAGCGACATGCAGTACGGCTATGTTGTAAATCCGTCTAGCCCTGACGAATACTGGTACAATATGACCATGTACGAAACCGATGTATACAACTTCAACATCAACTACAACCCCAGTCTTGGAACAACAAACCTTTGGGTTAATGCCGTCGTAAAGGAAAACGGAACTCCCCTTGGAATAGTGGGAACGGCAATCCCTCTTACCGACATGATTAACGACATGTATGATGATGTGGATGAAAAAATTACCATGTACCTGTACAATGATTCTCTTGAAGTTACAGGTTCTCTTGACGCAAGCATCCTGGAGCAGAAACTTTCTATTCTTGACACAGTTCCATACCTAAGGGAAGTTGGAGACAACATGCCTAGGGATATTGTGTATTCTTCAACTTCCGAAGGTGAATATGCCCTTGCTCCAATTGATTTGGTTAAGTGGCACATGGTTCTGTTCTATCCATATACAACAGCAGACTTCCTTCGTCACGGAACTCTTGGTCTTGTGGCGGCACTCCTTGCCATCGTTATTGTGGGGCTTCTTCTGACTCAGATTACAACTATAGTGGAACAGCTTACCGTTTTGAACAATGCTGTTCTGGACCTGTCTTCCGGTGATGCGGATCTTACAAAGCGTGTCAACATGAATAACCGCTCGGTATTCAAAGTATTTGGAACGCTCATCGACAGCGAAAATAAATTTATAGAAAAACTTCAGGGCATTATTGGAAATGTAAAGAATTCCGACACAAGCCTTACTGCAATCGGAAATGACATGAGTATCCGCACCGAAAATACCGCAAGCGCTATTACCGAAATTATTGCAAACATTCAGAGTGTACACGGACAGATTACTCAGCAGACTGACAATGTTCACGAAACTGCAGGAGCCGTTAACGAAATTGCCGCCAACATTGAATCCCTAGAAAAGATGATTGAGCATCAGTCTTCTGGTGTAACAGAAGCCTCAACCGCCGTAGAGCAGATGATTGGCAACATTAAGTCTGTAAATAGTTCTGTTGATAAAATGGCAGATTCCTTTACCAGTTTGGAAAATCAGTCTCAGAAGGGTAAGGAAAAGCAGAGAATTGCAAACGAAAAAATCAATCAGATTGAAGAAAAGTCTCAGATGTTGCAGGAAGCAAACCAGGCCATTGCAAGTATTGCAAGCCAGACAAACCTTCTTGCCATGAACGCCGCAATCGAGGCTGCCCACGCTGGAGAAGCTGGTAAGGGATTTGCAGTTGTTGCCGATGAAATTAGAAAGCTGTCAGAAACTTCAACTGTTCAGTCAAAGACAATCGGCGAGCAGATTAGGAGTATTCAGGAATCTATTCTTGAAGTTGTTGCTGCAACTCAGGAATCAAGCAAGACATTTACGGTTGTTTCTGATGAAATTGGTCAGACCAATCAGCTTGTGCGTGAAATAAAAATCGCCATGCAGGAACAGAACGAAGGTTCAAAGCAAGTTATTGACACTCTGCATACAATGAACAGCAGTACTTCTGAAGTAAGTCTTGCCGCCCACGAAATGACGGAAGGAAACAAACTTATTCTTCGCAACATGGAAGACCTGCAGGATTCAAGTAACGCCATGAAAAACAGCATGGACGAAATGGCCGTTGGTGCAAAGAAAATCAACGAAACTGGTGCAGAACTTTCAGATATTGGTATGAAGATGAAGGCTTCCATTGAAGATATTGCTTCTCAGATGAAGCAGTTTACAGTGTAAGACTGCATGACAAACTTGCTAGTGCCTGTTTTTTATGCTACACTAAGGCATTATGACAGAATTACTTTCGCCGGCAGGAAATGCAGAGGCTCTTGACGCAGCGTTTGGAGAAGGCGCTGATGCCGTTTACATGGGGCTTAAAAATTTTAACGCTCGACTCAGATCTTCCAACTTTTCGTGGAGAGAATTTGAGGCTTCTGTATATTCTGCCCACCGCATGGGAAAAAAAATTTATGTTACGGTAAACACTGTTTCTGAGGAATGCGAAACCGAAAAACTCTACAGGTTTCTGTCATACCTTAACGATGTGGGACCAGATGCACTTATTGTTCAGGACTTTGGCGTGGTGCGCATGTGTCAGGAATTTTTTCCTTCGCTTAAACTGCATGCTTCAACCCAGATGAATGTGGAAAGTGCCGCTGCCGCAAATCTTCTTTTAGGTGAAGGATTTGAGCGTGTCGTCCTTGCTAGGGAACTTGGTCTTGAAGAAATAAAAAAAATAAAGCAGTTTACAAAAGCCCAACTTGAAATTTTCGTACACGGTGCCCTTTGTGTAAGCGAAAGTGGACTCTGCCTCTTTTCAAGTTTTCTTGGAGGAAAGTCTGCCAACAGGGGTGTCTGTACTCAGGCATGCAGGCGCTTTTACAGTGCAGAACTTCCTGGTGGAACAAAACAGGGCTATTACTTTTCTCCCTGTGATCTTCAGTTGATTGACTATGTTCCTGCTCTTATGGAAATAGGAGTAGAAAGCTTTAAAATTGAAGGCCGCATGAAGAGTGCTGAATATGTTGGTGCTGTAACTGCCGCATACCGTTATGTAATGGATCACTGGCAGGAAGACAGAAAGGGTGCCATTGCAGAAGGCAAGCGAATTCTTAGCACAGATTTTGCCCGTTCAAAAACCGACTACTGGTACGGATTTAAGGCTGCTGAAGAAGGTATTCCTCTTGCGGGGCAAAAAATCCTTAACCCCAATCAGGCCGGAGGAACTGGAATTTACTTGGGTGATGTTTCTGAACTTCGCCCTGCAAATCAGGCAGAACTTGAAAAATATGCAAACCTTGCAAAAACAAGTCCAAGTCTTAAACTAGATGAATCTTTTCAGATGGCTCTGCTAAGGGGCGGCTCATATGACCCTGACCCTGGTGACAGCATTCGGCTTCATCGTAAGGATGACACAGGAAGGCAAAGTCATAAGGTGCGCATAATTACGCAGAACGAAAACGGAACAAGATGGATAGATATTCCCATGGGATTTTCTCACGGCGACAGCGTATACCTTTTGCAGACAAAGTCAATGTCAAAGAGGTACAAAAGGGTGCTTCCTCAGGATCTTGCGCCGTTTAAAAAAGTTCCCGGTGGAGAAAGACTTCCCGTTCTGGATTTGACTCCTGTTAAAAAGAACGAACTTAAATGGTTCCCTGAAGGACTTTATATTGCGGTTTCCACAGTGTCAGACGCCCATACTGTTCAGACGGCACATCCGGTGCGGCTTTTGCTGGAACTTAACAGCGAAACTGAATATGACCTTCTTAAAAAAGATTCCGCAGAAAAACCTCTGCTTCCCATGAGCAGAAAATCTGTCTTCATACTTTTGGATCCCTATGTTCCCGAAGGAAGTTACGAACATCTTTCCCAAGTGTTGGCTGCGCTAGTGGAAAAGGGATGGTGCAATTTTGTGGTGAACAATCTTGCCCACATAGAAATGCTTAAGGGTAAGAAAGTAAACCTTTTGGGCGGTTCTTACCTCTACACCTTCAACAAGTGGGCGGTAAGCTTTTTAGAAAATCAGAACATCATGGCCTTTATTCCTCCAGTGGAAGATTCCAGCGACAACCTTGAGCAGACTTTTAAAACTCCCGAAGAAAGAGGCAGAGCCTTGCTTACAGTCTTCTCTTACCCAGTGCTTTTTAGGATGAGGTTTAAGCTGCCCGAAGACTACGACTTTACCTACTTTACTGACAAGGAAGGTCTTTCGTTTAAAGTTAATTCTACAAAGGATGGATCTTTTGTAATGCCAGAGTTACCCTTTAGCATTATAGACCGGATGGATAAAATTAAGTCAAAGGGATGGACTCATCTTTTGCTGGACTTTACAAAGACAAAAGTACTTAAGGGCGACATGCGCATTATGACCGAACTTCTTAGAAAGGGTGAAGGCATACCTGGTTCAAGCCGCTTTAACTGGAAGGACGGATTTTTTAACCCCGAAAAAATGGAAGCCTATCAGGCCATTGCACAAAAGGAAGCCGCTCGTGCCGCCTCTGAATCTTTTGCAAAGGGTGCAAAGAGTTCTCGGAACAGCGGTGCAAGAACTTCTTACACAAAAAATATAGCAAGCAGGGGAAAGACCAACTCTTCTGCGAAGGGTAAGGGCCGAAGAAAGTAGAAAAATGTCTGCCGTCCTGTTTATATAAGGAGGAGTTTGGGAATGGATATGAACTATTTAGACGGCAGACATAAGTTCTTTGTCGACTTCAATAAGTCGCCAAAGAACTTTGCGTTCCATGGCGACTTTTGTAAGTTATCATGGAACTTTGCGGCTTTTTAAACTGTAAAAAGCCGCTTGTTAGAAATGTTAGAATGCTATTTCTCCCACCTCCTGTTCGCTCTGTGCCGCGGCCGCCGCTTCTGCAAGCATGGCAAGTTTTTTTCTTTTACTTGGGGAATTTCCGTTGGCGTCGGCAGACTGTGGTGCTGGGTCTTCCTTACCGTCTGCCTTTTTAAATACCGGCTTAAATTCCACATGCTCAGCCACAATTTTTATTCTGGTTCTTGCCTTTCCGTCTTCAGACTTCCACCGGTCCTGCTTAAGTCTTCCTACAACCCTTACGCCTCTGCCCTTGGGACACCACTTTACGCATGCCTCCGCCAAAGAACCGTAAGTGTCCACATCAAAGAAAGAAACTTCCTGAGTTTTTTCCCCGTCGGCAGCCTTGTAGTAGCGGTTTACTGCGATGGGAAATGTGCATGCAATGGTGCCAGTGGGAATGGTCCTTGATTCAGGACTTTTGACAACGTTGCCTTCTACAATGATTTGGTTAAGTGAGTTCATAATGTTTCCTCGTTAAGTTTTTAGTACAAAAAAATGTGCGCGCGCCAGACTCATTTTTTCGCCTTACACTATTTAAATAGCGCTGGAATTACAAAAAATGCACTCAAATTCAGACAAATCAGCAAAAAAAATGCTTGTTGAATTAGACATTTTGGAGTATAATAAGAAAGATATGGCAACAACGGCAAATATCCTAACACTTTTAAAGTTTTATGCATCAAAACAAAAAAGTCCCTCCATCGATTATGGAGAATTTTGCGATTATGTAAAGCGTTATTCCCAGCATCATCTTGCAGAAAACCCCGATTTGGCCTTGTACACAACTTCTACTGCGGCAATAGCGGATGAGCTTCAGAAGTATTCCGACGAACGGCAGATTGTAATCGCTTCCACAGGCATTACAAAGCAGACCATTTATGTTATTGGCTACTACATTGAATACTTTACAAACATCTACAAAGACATTCTTATTACACCGTCAATTCCCTTTCCAAATATAAACGACCTTAGCAAGCACACGCCTACGGCAATCGTTACCACAGCTCAGTCAACAGAAATAATCTATAAGTTGATGGAAAAGGAAATTCTTAACGACAGGACTTTATACGGAATTACATTTTCAAAGGGAGTTTCTACTGTACTTTTTCCTTCTTCGGTTTCTGTAAACACTCTGATTCAGGCCGCCCTAAAAAAACTTCACGAGCTGATGAAAAAGGGCGACACTCACGACTACTTCCTAAAGAAAATTTCTATATCCAATCCGGGAAAGGAAATGGGAGTAAAGAACTTCTTTAAACTCTTTATGGAAAACCCCACCGGTGCTTTGGAAAATCTAAAGGATGTAAGCGACAACACCTTCTACTACTGGAGCCAGATGGCTTACTTTATAAAGCAGGACTACGACAAGCTTAAGGACTTTACTTCCGAAGACATAAATGTTCTTCAGTCCGTTTACATAATTGAAGCCGCCTCTTCATTCTACAAGACTCAGGCTCAGACTAAGCAGACCAAGGACAACGCCTTTAAAAATCTGGAAATGCTTCTTGGCCAGCCGCCATATTACTTTACCATGAGCGACATTGTAAAGTTTAAGGATCCTCACGGAGCCAACCTTTTGGGGCAGTATACAGAAGATGACCTTAAGCATTATCTTGAAATGAAGACAACCCACACAGAAGGAAACCAGCTTCCAGAACTGCTTACTTTTAAAGTCGGTGATGGAGAAGGATACTTCATTCTTAAGGAAAAGGTAATGCAGCTTATAATCAGGCTGTGTGCCGATGCCCGCGTTACGGTTAGGGAATCTCTTACTAAACTGTGGTACAAGAAACTTCTTGAATGGGAAACCCTTCCCGAAATGAGGGAAAATCTTGCCTTTGAGCAGTGCCTGCGCCACGAAACTTCTGTTGCTCAGCCCATACTTTCTTCCTTGCTTCAGTCTTCATTTTTGCCGGTACTTTCTTTTGAAGACACAACGCCGGGACACATAATGCTATACCGCAACGATTCCCTTGTTCCCTATAGCGAACTTCTTATGATAAGCCGTCAGGAAATTTATACTGATGCACGCATAAAGCTACCCTTCTGGTATACCACGCCGATTATTTCATGGATTGCGGCCCTTATTTTCCGTAAGCCAAAGAGCAAGACAAAGAAGGAAGTTCATAAGTCTGCAACTGAACAGCTTCGGGAAGAAAAAATTCAGGAAGAAAAACACGAACAGGCCAAGCGTGATGCCGCCGATACTAGCGATTCTAGCCGTAAGACTCGAAAACTTGAGTTAAGGGCTGCTGCAGAAGAAGCGGAAAAGGCTCTTGTTCCTGCAAACAGTTCTCTTAACCGTGAACTTGAAGGCTACGAGCACGAGTGGAACAACATGATAGGAAAACAGGCCCACGACAACCTTACCGAAGATGTAAACTCTCTTATCCGAGACTACATGCGCAAGGTGTTAAGGACTCTGCACGCCTCAGGATTTACTCCAGACAGAATTTCAAGTTTGGCAGATTCTCTGGTAAATACTCCCAGCCTAATGAAGATAAAGAACACGCCCGCACTAAAGCGCTACACTGAACTGTTCATGATTAAGCTGGTGAAGAACATTCCATGAAAAAATCCATCCCTGGATTTTTTCATGGTCAAGTTTTTGCAAGGCAAAAACTTGAATTACTCACTGCTAAAATTTTGACGCGATGTCCTTGTCGCTCCTTCTTGGACAATTGTACATCCGTGGATTTTGCTAAGATTTTGACGCACACTTGCACGCGCCTGCTACAAGTGTGCCTTGTCACTCCTTTTTTACAATTGTGCATCCATTACCCTGCCTACTAAAGGTTCTTGCCTTGTCATCAGACTGTTTTTTTGCTATACTTAACTAAGTTTGTCAAACCAACCTGTGCTACGGGTTACATTCTTTTTTCCAAAGGAGGCATTTTATGGACGGTGGCGGTAGTTATTTCGGTGACCAAAACAAACAAGCACTTTTTTGGAAAGGAATAGAAAATGATAACTTTATGGCAGCAGGAAAACGGTCGGCTTGTTCAGAAAGATGAAGAAGAGCTTGACCTTTCAAGACATACATGGGTAGACGCACGCTCCGTTACAAGGGACGATATTGTAGAACTGGAGCATAAATTCAGCATAGATCCTGAACACATGCTGGATATTTTGGACCCAGACGAACTTTCCCGTATAGAAAAAAACGAAGACGAAAACTATATTCTTACAATCGTAAGGCTTCCTGTTTTTTCTCCGGGGGATGATATCAGCTATTTTTGTGCCCCTCTTGGAATCATCATTAAGGAAAAATTCTTCATAACAATATGCTGGACCGACTGCGATGTGCTTAAGGACTTTGCCGCAAACCGCATTAAGGAACTTTCCTTAAGCGACACCACGGCATTTACAATCCGCTTTCTGTCACGGGCAGACACAACATATCTGCGCTACCTTAAAGAACTAAACCGTCGTGCCACAAGTATTCAGAACGAAATGTTCCGCTCGGTAGAAAATCAGGAATTCCTTCAGCTTTTAAACATTCAGAAATCTCTGGTTTTCTTTGAGGCTTCCCTTAAAAGCAATCAGCTGCTTCTAGAAAAATTGCGCAAGACAAGAATCCTTAAACTGGACGAAGAAGATCAAGACTGGCTTGACGATGTAGAAATTGATAACCGTCAGGCTATGGAAATGGCAGATACCTATACAAATATTATGGCTCAGATGAACGATGCATCCGCTTCTCTTATTTCCAACAACCTAAGCATTGTAATGAAGCGCATGACCATAATTTCACTTGTTATGATGCTACCTACATTTATAACAAGTTTCTTTGGCATGAATGTTCCTCTTCCTTGGAGTAACTCTGGGTGGATAGGAATGGTTATAATAAGTGTAATGTGCATTATTGTTGCACTTTGCGGCTGGTGGATTATTGCAAAGACTTCAAAGTACGCGTCCCCCATTGTCGTAACAAAAAGGAAAACGCTTAAGCGCAGGCGCTCAGAACGCAGGCAGAAGCGTGTCCTTAAGAAACAGGAAAAACTTGCGGAGGCAAAAAAATGAATGTGAGGAAGTTTCTTGTACTGACTGTTTTTTCGCTGTGTCTTCTTCCCTGTATTGCGCAGAATTCTGAGGGCTTTAGGGATTTTGATCTAGTTACCATTGCGCCAAAGACAAACGAAGTTTACGGTAAGTTTACCATTGGCGAAAATGTTCAGTCTTTTACAGCCCGTAGATGGGTAAAGGCCTTTGCCATAAACCGTTACGAAACAACATACAGCCTTTGGTACGAGGTTCTTGAATGGGCCACCAACCGAGGCTACCTTTTTCAGAATCCAGGACAGGAAGGCTCTGCTGGAAGAAGGGGCCGCTTACCAACTCAGATGCGGCAGTATCAGCCTGTTACCATGATAAGCTGGTACGATGTAATTGTCTGGTGCAATGCTCTAAGCGAAATGAAGGGACGGACTCCCTGCTACACCTACAGCGGAGAAGTCTTAAGAGATGCCACCGACACTCTTGCATGCGACCTAGCGGAATGCAACTGGGAAGCAGACGGATTCAGACTGCCCACCGAAACAGAATGGGAATATGCCGCAAGAAAAACTTTGGACGGCGTACAGAGGGGAGACCTAGCAAGCGGTCAGACTTCCGAACTTGAGGCGGAAGATGTGGCTTGGTATTCCGACAATGCAACTACAGCCCATGTTGTGGGAACAGCAGGAACACCCTTTGACTTAAGTGCATCACCTGCCCCCGGAAGCGGAAACGCCAACGGTTCAGGACTTTTCGACATGAGCGGAAATGTTCTAGAATTCTGCTGGGACTGGGAAGCCGACTACGAAGACACTGAACCAGAAGCCCGTTCCGCAGGTCCAAGATTTGGTTCTCAGAGGGTATGCCGCGGCGGAAGCTGGTCACCATATTCCTTCCTAATTTTCGCCGCTGACCGCTATGCATTTGATCCCAACGAAGCCTACAACTATCTTGGGTTCAGGTTCTGTACTTCCTTTGTAGAGTAGAAAAAGCTCCCCTTTAAAGACTGCAAAGTTCAGCCTTAACTACGCGCCACTTGTCCTCAGTTTTTTCAACTTCAAGATGGGCGTATTTTCCTTCAAGAAGTGCACCCGGATTTATGACCGTTGTTTCTCCTACGGTGTCTATTCCTGCGCTTTCGTGAATGTGTCCCGTAATTACAACAAGGGGCTTAACCTTTTTTATAAAGTCCGTAAGAAGTTGGCTACCCACATGTACTCCTCCTGATACCATGTCGCATTTTGTGTCCTTAGGAGGATTGTGGGAAATAAGTATAAGGTTGTTCCATATTGTTTCCTTTGATTCCGCAACAAGGGCAAAGTCAGACATTATTTCTTCTTCCGTGCGTTCAAAAGGAGTGGTTCCTGTAAACTTGGTTCCGCCGCCGCTTCCTGCAAAGGCAAGTCCTTCATTAAAGATAAGGGCCTTTTCTATGGAGCAGTCGCGAGCTTCAACCTCAGGCAAAAACTCAGGTTCATCACAGTTGCCTATTACAGAAAAAATCGTATCGTGCTTGGTACAGAGTTTTTCAAGAACAGGAAGACCTGTTTCTGGTTCTCCAAATTTTGCAAAGTCTCCGCCAAAAAGGACGGCATCAGCATTTGAAAATTCTTTATCAAGTTTGTCCAATGCCTCAAGGTTTCCGTGAATGTCGCTCAGTACTAAAAATTTCATAAATCCTCCGTTACAGGTTTTTCATAATTTCTTTTAACTTTGTCATCTGTTCCGGCGTTCCGATTGTTATGCGCACAAAATCTTCTATGCCGGGCGTTGCAAAGTGCCGTATTAAAATTCCATTCTTCTTTACAAACTCGTAGGCGTTCCTTCCGTTTACTCCATCTTTTTTTGCAAACACAAAGTTTGTTGCGCTGTCAATTACAAACCATCCTCTGCTTCGTAAAAACTCCGTAAATGAATCTCGTTCGCTTGCAATAGTCTTTGCATTTTGAATGTAATAGTCGCTTGCCCTGCATGTAGCCTTTGCCACAGTTTGAGCAATGTAGTCCACAGGAAAGTGATTGAAGGAATTCTTTACCTGGAACACGGCCTGAATCAGTTTTGGAGAAGAAACAAGATAGCCCAGCCTCATGCCTGCAAGAGAAAGACTTTTGCTGAATGTTCTAACTATTACCAGATTGTCAAATTCTGCAAGCAGGGGAATACAACTTTCTCCGCCAAAGTCACAGTAAGCTTCGTCCACTACAAAAACTTTGTCTTTGGGACATTTTTTTATCATTTCCCTAATCTGATTTCGCGTTAGTGCAATTCCTGTAGGTGCATTGGGATTTGCAAAAATTGTAGCACTGTCTGTCTTGTTCGCTTCTGCCGTCATGCGCTCAATGTCTAAAGACCAGTCTTCCTTAAGCGGAATTTTATTCATGGGAATTTTGTAATAGTCGCAGTAAACTGGATAAAAACTGTACGAAAAAGTTGGAGTTATAAGAGGCCTGTCTGAATCAAAAAAAGTGTAAAAGACAAAACTTAAAACTTCATCACTTCCGTTTCCGCAAAAAATCATGTCGCTTGTTACGGTAAAGGGAATTTTATTTTCTTCTGATGCACAGAAAGTTTCCCCTGACTTTTTTGTACTCCAGAATGCACCGCCTGTCTTATTTAGCATGGAAGCAATTTCTTCCCTTAGTTCAGTTACATCAGGGTCAGGATAAAGCCCAAGCCTGTAAGAATTTGCACGCACAGTTTTTTCAAGGGAATCCAAAACTGAGGGGTGGGGCGGATAAGGATTTTCGTTTGCGTTTAGTTTTATGTAAACCCTGTCAGTGGGCTGTTCACCCGGAACATAAGGGTGCAAGTTTTCCAATCTTTTTGCTAGCATAAAAACTCCTGCACGTATTTTAGTCTTTTTACATGCATCTTGCAAGAGAGGAATTTCTGCTTCATATACTGATTGAACTCTTTCAGAGTTACTTCGTGTTCGCAAACATAAAGGCCTCTGACTGTGACAGCCCCATTTAAAAAAAATTGTTAAATTTTTCCGTTTTTGTGTTCAAAAAGTAAAATCCAGAGCAAATATCATAGTGTATGAAGAGTAAAAGATTTTTTATCACCTTGATTGCCATGCTTCTAATGCTGTTGCCAGTGCAGGTTTTTTCTGCGGAATCTGGAACAACATTGGAAGGATTTGAATTTGTGGATCGCGACTACAGCGAACTTTTTTACATGCTCAGTCTGTATTCGGGAATTTCAATTTCTGCGGATGACACCGTGCAGGGCAGGGGAACTTTCCGCTTTGCAGGTCAAAACTTTGAAGAAGCCTTTGACAAATTTCTTTCTGCAGAGCGACTTTATGTTTCCAAAGAAGCAGACTCGTGGACGGTAAGCCGGGTGCGCCTTTATAAGCCCGAAGAAAATTCTTCGCTTTGGATTCTTGATGCAAGCGACATAAAGCCAAGCCGTCTGGTAGAAAAACTTTCTGTATTTTTTGGTACGGAAATTTCCTACGACATCCTCCCCGAACTTTCTCTTTCAATTCATGCGGAAGGAAGCTGCGCAAAAGATTTTGTTCTGTCCCTTGTACGCCGCCTTGGAACTGACTACGAAGTGCAGGAAAACTCATCCTTTGTAAAAATCGTAAGAAACAGTCAGACGCTTAACCAGCGGAATGCCTTTGCTTCCCAACGGTCTTGTTCAGTTTTAAAGAACGGCGAAGATTCTTTTTCTGTAAATGCAGAAAATGTAAGCCTTGCAGAACTTGTAGAAAAACTGTTTTCTCTTACTGGAGAACAGTTTGTTCTTGTAGGCGAACTTTCTGAATCCGTAAGACACATTATGCTTTCAGAGGTTTCTTATGCAAACATCATGTTCTTGCTTTCGTCCGAGTACGGTGTAACTGATGTTGTTCTTGACGGCATTCATTATGTTTTTTCTGAACAGAATAAAATTGATTCTGCACTTAACAATGGCAAGGAGTGGAAAACTTATTCCCTTTCTTTTATAAATGCTTCTTCTGCTATACAGTTAATTACTTCTCGTTTTGGAAAAGTTGAACTTATACCTCTTCCTGATCAGAAGAATTTTCTGTGCAGGGCAGAGTTACCTCTTCACAAAGAAATTGCTGACTTTCTGCAAACCGTAGATTCTGTTCAAAAAAATTATACGGTTTCACTTCAGTACATTACTGTTGACGAACTACTTTCTCATCTTCCTCCTCAGTTAAAGTCATCCTCATTTTCAAAAACAACTCAGGACACGCTCTGCTTTTTTACAGGCACTGAAGCCGAATACCAGCTTCTACTTTCTGCAATGAAAAACATAGACTGTCCTGTAAAAAGACTTCGCTACGATGTGCTTATAGTTCAGTATCAGAATACAGAAGATTTTTCATGGGACAACTCCTTTACGGCAAACAGACTTACCATGGGAGACAAGAATAATGTTTCTGCTGTACTTGGTTCCGTGCTTAATTTTAATCTTGATGTAGTTTCTGCATTTGGTCTTGGATTTGCAGCCTCCCTGCAGACTGCCCTTAATAAAAACAATGCAAGTGTTTTTGCAGACACAACACTTTATGGCGTCAGTGGAGGAACAATCAGCTTTAAAAATACAAACACATACCGTTATCGTGACAACAATGTTGACCCTGCAACTGGTAAGCCCATTTACACAGGCATAACCCGTGAAATAGTTTCGGGCCTGCGTCTTGAAGTTACTGGATGGATAAGCGGCGACGGAATGATAACAAGTTCCATTACGGCATCTGTTTCTAGGCAAGGGGCAGACCTTTCTTCCAAAACAGGAAACCCTCCTCCCACAAGTGAAAAAATCATAACAACTCAAGTTCGTGCAAAAAGCGGAGAACCTATAGTACTTACCGGACTTGTTCAGGACGAAGAAAGTTCCGCTCAGGAAGGAGTTCCTCTTCTTTCACAGATTCCGGGTCTTGGACTTTTGTTCAAGTCTAAGGCAAAGACAAAAGAGCATACTGAAATGGTTATCTATCTTGTGCCCCATTGGGAACAGGACGATGCAGACTGTAAAAAAGATGAAAGTTGTGGGGATGAATTTTCTGTAGATTCAATCCTTAAAGAATTTGTTTTGGAGGCCGAAATTAATGAATGACTTTATTCTTTCGCCAGCATTCTGCCTGCATAACGGTGTTCTGGTTTTACAAAGTTCTGCAAATGCAATTGTGTTTGGTCTTACGGATTTTTCCAATGAAGAACTAAAGGAGCGACTTGTCCGTTCTGTAAAAAGTTTTTATGCGCCAGAAGAACCTGAGCTGAATTTTGAATTTCTTGAGCGTTCGGAATTTACAAAAAAAATCAGCATTCTTTTTTCTTCGGAAAAGGAAATCGAAAAAAATCTTTCCTCTAAGCAGGAAACTGAAAAATCAGAAAGTGCCGCCGCCGCTTTGCTTGAAAGTATACTGATAAACGCATGTGACGAAAACGCAACCGACATTCATATAGAAGATTCCCATGTGCAGTTTAGGGTAAAGGGTATCTTAAAGGAAATTTCTTTTTTGGAACAAGAACAGACACTTTCTCTTGTGCGACGCATAAAGGTTCTTGCAAACATGAATGTGGCCGAGACTCGCCTGCCTCAGGATGGACAGTTTTCTTTTTCTTCTCCAGACGGACATTCCGTGTATGTGCGTGTTTCCTGCGTTCCTTCCGTACTTTCTGAATCTGTAGTTCTTCGCATTCTTGATGTGGCAAGGGTTCCGCTTAAACTTTCTTCCCTAGGCTTTTCAAAAGAACAGCTTGAAACTGTTGAATGCTTTTGCACTCTTCCCTTTGGACTTGTTTTAATTTGTGGTCCCACAGGTTCTGGAAAATCTACTACGGCAGGTGCAATGCTGGAGCACATTCAGTCTGTCTCTGATGGAAAGAAAAAAATCGTGAGCATAGAAGAGCCTCCTGAATATGTTCTTCCCGGTGTTACCCAAATTGCGGTTCATGCGGAACAGGGAGTAAGTTTTTCTTCCGCCCTAAGAAGCGTTTTTAGGCAGGACCCAGATATTATTTTTATTGGAGAAATAAGAGATAGTCTTACGGCTCAGACTGCTGTTCAGGCTTCGCTAACGGGGCATCTTGTGTTTGCAACCCTGCACACAGTCAGCGCAGAACAGGCCCTTATGCGTCTTGAAGAACTGGGAGTTGGAAGTGCTGTAGTTCGGTCGGTGGTGTGCGGTGTAATCGTTCAGAACTTAAGTCCTTCGGGAATGAGTGCTGTGGTAAAGAAAATGTCGGAGTTTGCATGAAAAAATCTTTGTATACATTTATTCTGAGTGCCAGCGAACTTCTCGCATCAGGTCTTTCGGTAAGGGAAACTTTTTACACCCTTTCTAAAATAGAAGAGGGAGACAGAACTGTAAAATCTACGGGAAAGGAAATATGCTCATCTTTGGAAGACGGTTCTTCCCTCTCTGATTCTTTTGCAAAGTGTCGATCCCTTCGCTTTCCAGCTTTTTACTGCGGACTTATTTCTGCAATGGAAGAAAGTGGCAGTGTAAGCGAGGCTTTTTCTTTTCTTCGTGAAGATGCGGAAACTTCTGTAAAACATGGTGAATCAGTTCTGGCTGCCTTGGTTTATCCCCTGTTTGTAATTCTTTTAGCTTTTGCTTCTTCTCTTGCTCTGTGCCGGTTCAGTAGCCTTTTTGTCATGCATGAATCAGTCAATCCTCTTTCTGGAATTATAAAAGGTGCGGTTTTTCTTTTTGTAGCCTCTGCGCTAACACTTAGTTTTGTGTTTTACTGTCTGTCACGAAATGAATGTCTTGAGGCCTGCCGGATCATTCACTTTCTGCTTTTACATGGAGTTCCTCTTGCAAGGGCTTTAAAAAATGCAGTTCTTCTTTGCCGTGATGGAAGCCCTGTGCAGAAAATTCTTGCTCAGTCCCTTTTAGATCTACAGTCTGGAGAGGAGCTTTCGAAGGCTCTTAAACCTCTGCATACCTGTGCTTCAATGTACATGCAGTTTTCCCAAAGAACAGGAAACATTGCGAGTGCATTCCTACATCTTTCAAATCTTTTGAAGTCTGAGCAGAAGAAAAAAGAAACAGTCTGTCTTTCGCTTTTGCAGCCTCTGCTGATTGTTACCGTTGCGGTTTACATAATCATCCTGCTTAAAGAAATTGTCATTCCCGTGTTGTTTTCAACATTGGTTATATAGGAGAAAAAAATGAAACAGAAAAGGAGAAAAACTTATGAAACAAAAGAAAGCGGTTTTACATTTGTGGAAACCCTTGCGGTCCTTGCCATTGGAGCGATTCTTACTGCGGCTGTCGGTTTGTCTGCCGTCAAGGCAGTTGATACCGCCCGTTCTGTCTCTTGCGCACAGACTGTTTCGCAGTACAAGGCTGCTCTTCAGGCCTACTATGTTGACTGCGGAACTTTCCCCTCGGTCCAGCAGGGACTTGATGCACTCTGGCAAAAGCCGGTTCTTGTTCCCGTGCCGTCAAACTGGAGTGGTCCCTATGTTGACAAATGCATTCAGAATGACCCGTGGGGAAATCCCTTCGTCTACGCACAATATGGAAGTGCAGACTTTCCCCATGATGCGCCATCGCAAGTTCCCTATGTCATCTATTCATTCGGAGCAGACGGAGTAGCAGGAGGTACAGGAAAAAATGAAGACATCTGTTCGTGGAAGTAAAGTTGACGGTTCCATGTTGGCAAGCGCATTGTGCATTATGGCATGTCTTTCTATGCTGATGTTTGTGTGTGCGGCGGTGCTTTGTGCGGAATATCATGTTGCAAAAAAGCAATATGATTCATTTTATCAGAATGGAATTGTCTATGAAGTTGATTGAAGCCCTTGCATGCTGTTCTCTCCTGCTTGTGTTTGCAGCATCATTTTGCGGCCTTTTGTATTCATACAAGACGGTCTCCGAAAAAACTGCCTGTCTTCGTCGGGAGCTTGACCATGATTCTTTTATAGTCAGCGGTCTTCCCCGTGCGGTTAGCGAAAACCGTGTAGAAGATTTTGTCGTGCTTTGCAAATCCCTGTGGGCGGATGAAGACATGAGCGTTTCTTACCCCGAATGCACATGGACTCATGAGGGAAAGAAAAAATCAGCCAGATTTACAGAGGAGAAAAATTGATGAAGGGAAGTAATGTAATCCAACGAAATGATTATGAACTTTATTCTATAAAAATGCCCTTGCTCTTACGAAGCCGTGAACGAAATCAGTATATAAAGCGAGAACTGGAAAAACTGCATCCAAGATTTTCTTCCCGGTGTTCTGTTGATGCAGTTTATCATCTTCGCAAAAAGGGACTGGAAGCTTCTGTGGCTGTTATGGATAAGACGACTCTTGCTTCTTATCGTACTAAAAATAGAGGGCTACTCTTTCTTGAGGGACAAAAAAATCGTCCTGCCTTTTCCATTAAGATGACGCTTTACCTGATTCTTTCTGTGGCTTTTGTTTCCTTATGTGCCGTGCTCTTTGTTCTTTCCCGTACAAACAGACCGGCTGTAAAAAATCTTAATGTAATAATGGAAGACCCTGAACCATATGTTGCACCTATTTCCTTTCCAAAAGAAGTGGATGAAATTTTTCTTTCAGTCTCCCGTGCTGGTGGAATTATAGAATCCTTTTCCTTTGAAAACGGAAAGTCCGAAATGCATATTAAAAATGTGTTTCCTGAAGTGCTAGCCTCCAAAATCACTTGTCTTTCGGGCATGTCGGTTTCAAGCGTGACATATAGTTCGGGTCTTCCTTCTTTTTCTTTGTCCTGGCAATCGGACTATACGGCACCTCACTCAGATTCTCCGGTTGACTCTGCCTTTGTGCCACCACTGATGCGTTCTGTTCTAGAGCGATGTTCAGCTTCACTTTCTGAAGAAAGTTTTGACGGTAAAAGGTATGTGGTTTCTGTTCCTCAAAATAGGTTTGGAAACTTTGCAAGAGAATTTTCCACATTCTGTTTTGAAAATACTTTGGACATTCGGAGTATTTCTGTTTCTTTGGGTAACGGAGTGCTGCTGCTTACTTTTACCTTGGACGATGCAAGTCAGGATTTTGTGCTGCATAAACTTCTTCAGGTTCACTGGAAACTGTTTGTTCCTGCAAAAGAGGAAATTAAGCCGGTACCGCTAGCTAAGAAAAATCAGTCTGAAAATAAAAATCAGATTGGAACCATACTTCAAAAGAATGGACACCGTGTAGTGTTCTATTTAGATTCAGATGGAAAAATTAAAGGAGCGTACGAATGAAAAAAATTACTTTTGCCTTTGTGCTTTTTGCATGTCTCTTGTGTTCCTGTAGAACTTCTTCTGTAAAAAAAATGCAGGGTGACTCTTATTGCTTCATCTGTTCATCGGATGATAAGCCTGTTGTTGGCTACTGTTTTTATGTGGATGACAGGTGCATTGCCATGACAAACCAAAGTGGCTTTGCTCTTATTCCTGAACGGTATGCAGGACAGACTGTTCTTGCAAAAAAGACGGGATGGGAAACCCTTGCGCTAGATGAAAATTCCTTTGCTGACGGTGGAGTTGTTTGCATTTCTGCCCGAGCTTTTGCAGACTTATGCGAAGAATGTTCTTCGTTAATCCGAGCAAAAGATTTTGTTCAGGCTCAGAATGTGTGCAATCTTCTTTTTGATGCTGCCCGTTCTAACGCAGAGTCAGATGTAGCCACCGCCTATGCATCAGTTATCTCTTATAAAAACGGAGAAACATCTTCTTCGCTTAAACTTCTTCAGTCGCTAAACAAAGAAAGTGCGGCTTCTGTAGAGTTTATAGAAAAACTTCTTGTGGAGGTGCTGGATGAATAAGAAAATTTGTCTTTTTACTGCACTTATCTTTTTTGCCCTTGTGCTGTCGTCATGTAATACGGATTTGTCTTACGCTCCCTATGCTGTAAAAAGTAAGACTGTAAGGATTGGCTCCTATTCGTCCTACTATAATTTTGCAGGAGCACACATTGTTTTTTCAAACAAGAGCAATAAGGTTGTGCGTCAGGTAACACTTTCCTTTCTGGTTTTCGATTCTGACGGTCAGCTAAGTTCGCCTGTAGGAAATGCAATTGTTACGGTTCACACTGAAAAAATAAAACCTCTTGATTCAAAAGAGATTATTGTAAGTTTGGATGATGCACTGGGACCTCATCTGTTTAAAACATATCAGGTGGGAAATCTTTTTGCTTCTGAAATAGTTTTTTCTGACGGCTCAGTGTGGTCAGATCCCATGGGCTTTTATGCTGAGTGAGGTGGCTGTGAAAAATACTTTTGTCTTATTAACTATTGCACTTGTGATTTCTTTGACTTCCTGTTCCTCTTATATAGCACCGTCAAATGAAAATGTCTCTTCTGGTAATGAGGGAAAACTTACTCTTATGGTCTACATGGCTGCTGACAATGATTTGGAATCTGCGGCACTGGAAGACTTGAACGAAATGGAAGCGGCTTTTTATGACGAAGAAAAAATTACGGTTCTTGTCCTTCTTGACAGGAGCGATCTTTACGACAATAGCAACGGAAACTGGTCTTCAACCCGGTTATACAAAGTTAAACATGATGCTAACGGCATGAACAAGACGATAGTTTCAGAACAACTTCCCTGCCCAGAACTGTCTCTTGAACTTTCCCACGATAGCGAACTTGATATGTCCAGTAAAAAAACTTTAAGCGGACTGCTTTCGTATTCTTGCAGGGCTTTTCCTGCTGATCGATATGCTCTTGTGATGTGGGGCCACGGTACAGGCTGGCGAGGACTTTCTTTGGATGGCATAAGTTACAGTTCAAAAAAAGTAAAAGCCTTTGCTTTTGACGACAACGGTGGAGGCTACATGCATCTTTGTACTTTGCGAGAGGCGATTGAAGACGGCATGAAAGATGAAGTGTTGGAATTTATCGGCTTTGACACATGCTTTGGTGCGGAACTAGAGGTGTGCTATGAACTTAAGAATTGTGCTCGCTGGCTCTGCGGAACCGAGGGACTTTCGCCTTATTCTGGATGGAACTACACAACATGGCTACATGAAATTTCCAGAAACATATCCGCCGGACAGGATTTTTTTTCTTTGCCAGAACCAAAGGATGATACTTCCTTTGCAGTAGTTTCGCTTTCCCATATAGGAGAACTATTTGCTTCGTTTGATTCGTTAGCCAGTTCTCTTACGAAATGTATTTGCAGCGAGGATGATGTTGAGTCGCTAAAGAAACTTGTTAGAAGTGCAGGGTTGCTCTTTGTTCCCAATGCAAAGTCAGAAGCCTATATTTCAATTTATGATTTCCTTTCTGCTGTGGAGTCAGAATTTCCTCACCTTGCAGAAGAAATTAAAGATGTAGAAAGAGATTTGTTCAATAGCGTTCAGACCAGAACTTCTAACGGCCACATTCCTTTGGGAGTTTTTGTCTGTGAACTTGACGCTTCTGGTGACATTTCTTCCCCGTTCCCTGCTTCGTATGTAAATGGAAGCGGAGAGAAAAATCAGTGCGCCTTCGTGAAGGATTCTGTTGGCTATGTTCCCACTTTTGCTGGCGGTGGGTTGTTGGGGATGCTGTTTAGAAAAAACAACTTTTAGTAAGGAGATAAAAATGAAAAAATACTTGTATTGTCTAATTCTGTTTTGTGTTGTCGTAACTAGCATGTGTTATGGAGTGAAGAAAACATATCAGAATGTTGATTATTGGATAGGACCTGGGCAGGAAGGTTCTACTATCGAAGAGCAAATTAAGAAAGCCATAGATAAAGAAAAAGCCGAAGGAGCTAAGGCTGCAATGAAAGCTGAACAGGAAAGAACCAAAAGTAGTCTGGTAGCCGAAACTGAAGCGTCTCAACGAGCCCTCTCTCAGGCAAATGCTGAAACTGAGAGGGCAAAACTGGCGCAGAGTAATGCTCAGTCTGCTCTTTCTGATGCACAGAATGCATGTGAGCAGGCATTGCAGCGCGGTGTTTCAAAAGATTCGCCTGAATATAAAGAACTTGAAAAGAAAATGCTCGCCGCTAAGGATAAAGCTGACGCCGCAAATGCGTATGCGAATACTTGCTCGTCAGCACTTGATGATGCGAAAAAATCCGCTGAAGAATCTCTTAATAGACAAAAAGCGTATGAAAAACAGCTTGAGGAAGAACGCAAAGAATTGGAATGGATTCAACACGAGGAAGCCTTTATTGTTGCAAACGCAGGTATCTTAGTGTCGAATATGTCTGAAGAAAAGAAGTTTTCTATATTGTCTAGTTTGTATGATCCTTTTGAAAGACAGAAAGTAATCGAAGCCATAAAGTCGGAGCCTATTTATGCGAGATACAAACGAGCTGCAAAAGATGGGGTCAGTTTGTTTATGGTTCGGCCTCCTGAAGAAGTAGGAGATCCTGTCTTGCTTTCAACAGGACAATATGCTCTGGAAACTGTTGAAACTTCTATTCATTACGGACTATATAGCTTCCCTGTCAGACTTTATTATGTCAGTGGTGGCTCTGGAGATGGTTCGTTCGGTAAGAAGTGGATGTCTAGTTTGGATACCTGCATTGTTAGGTCGGAAGGAGTGGACGGACTTGGTGAATATATTGAATTATTGAAAAATATAAATACAATTAATTCACTTAAGAACAGGGTGGATAAAATAAGCATCTTGTCCACAGAAGCCTTGCAGCAATACAATAGCCTTGAAACAACTTCTTTCTATTTGCAAAATCTAGCCTCAAATAGCGAACTTTCCATGCAGGAACATCAGTCTGAGGTGAATAGAAATTCTTATGTAAATAGTTCATTCATTTCTAATACGAATGCTTTTGGCTATAATGTTATATTTTATATGTCGGATAACTCATCTGTTGGAATTTATGCTCACAATACTGCTTCTGGAAATTGGGAATGTATTAATGAAGGTGGCGTGATAAGTTCCTTTATAACGGAGAAGTCAGACGGCAGTTACGAGCTGCATGAACTGGATGGTAAAGTAAAGTATTTTAACAGGTTTGGTCAACCTGTAAAGTTCGAAGATGAATATGGTAGCTCAATAGAGTTTGATTATGATGAAGAAACGCATAGGCTTGATTCTATTACTCACAAGGGAAAAAAGTTACTGACACTTGCATGGAATTCTCAAGGTTGCATAGATTCTATTTATAATCATTGTGAAAAGAAGCATATAAACTTTGTTTACGAGAATAATCTCCTAAGTTTTATAGAAAATGAAAATGCTAAAACTTCGTTTGTCTATGATTCTGATGATGATTTGATAAAAATAGTTAAGGACGATGGAAGTTTCATTGACATTTATTATGGAAGTGACTCGGATGTGAAAGAAAAACGGGTTATGCATGTCAAAAATGAAGAGTCTGGTACTGAAACTTTTTCTTACGATTATAAAACTAACTCCATCAATTATGTGGATGCTGACGGATTTGAAACTTCCTATGTTCTTAATGAGTTTAAGCAGGTCTCTGAGACTCATTTTTCTGATGGTACATATTTACTGTATGATTATGATGATTACGGTCGTGTAATAGCAACGACAGATATGTTCGGCACAAAAAAGTTTTCTTATGATGAATATGGCAATATGAAAGAATGCCTGTATCCAGATGGGTCTTTTGAAGTGTGGTCATATCTTAAAAATGGAAATTTGAATTCTTATACTGACAGAGACGGTGTTGTTACAAATTATGAGTATGACATTCACGGTGGAAGCTCTGGCGTTGTTCGAAATGGAGTAAAAACTTTAACAATAGAAAGAAACAGTTGGGGTGGAATTTCGCGAATTAAGGGCCTCGGTCTTGATTGCGAATGTTTGTATGATGAAAACTATAATCAAACTTCTGACGGTTCGAATTCAATTTTGTATTCTGATAATAATACTCTAAAAGAAGTGAAGGATTTGCAGGGAAATGTAAAGTCCTATTCTT
Organism: uncultured Treponema sp.; assembly: GCA_937894335.1. Taxonomy (GTDB): domain Bacteria; phylum Spirochaetota; class Spirochaetia; order Treponematales; family Treponemataceae; genus Treponema_D. The sequence goes on from CALCRU010000070.1 coordinate 26,552, forward strand.
ATGATGAAAAGAACTATTCCGTAACAGCGACCGACTCTAACGGGAACAGAACAATCATAGTCAGAAATGCTAGGGGCGATATAACTGAAGTTTATACAGAAAACCCACAAACAGGTTATGTGCATATTGATAAGTATTCTTATGACAAACGACATCTTCTTTTGTCATACAGTGAGGGTGATGGTGAAACTTGCGAGGCTGCAAAAGAATCAGTGAGAACTGTATCTGAATGCACCTATACTCTTGGTGGAAGGCTTGCTAGAAAAATCATATGGAATGAGGGTCCTGCTGCTGAGTATGATGCATGTGGAGTTTGTTACACTTACGAATATGACTGCCATGGAAATATTATCCAAACAGAAATAGTGTTTATAGACTCTGCAAAGTCCCCAATAGGTAATCCTGTAAATAAAAAGCTTGACTACTCCTATAGAGATGGCTTTTTGCATCTTGATGTCTATGTCAACGGAGTGTTTGCTGGACATCAGATTATAAACGAAAATAATCAGGTTCTTTCCGTTACTGATCCAGAGAATAGAAGAATTTCCTTTGAGTATACTCCTGCTGGAAATCTAAAAGCTGTAAAAAATATTTATGGAGGTGTAGAGAACTATATTTATGATTCAGCCACAGGAGAGATTGCAAATGTTCTTAGAAACGGTATTGTCATGAATAGTTTCGTTTATGATGATATGGGAAATTTAATCAAGCAAATATCTGCAGATGGATTTGTAACTGATTATAAAAAAAACATTTTCCCTTCATCTTCAATTGACGAATGCAGTCAGAATGAAGGTGTATCATATTCTGTTTTAGCAGATTCTTTGGGCAGAACAAAAACTGTCTTTAAGGTGGTTGATGGAATTCGTTCTTTGTACTGTTCTTATTCATATAATGCATTTGGTAATATCTCTCAGGAAGTCTTTTCAAATGGAATTATTAGAAATTATCATTACGATGTCTTGGGAAATTTATTGTGTTGCGAGCAGAACGGTACTGTTATTTGGGAAGGAACTTATACCGATAGGGGGCAACTTGCCTCTGAAAAAGGTTTGCTTATGCCTTTTCGGGAATATACCTATGACGGAAGTGGTAACCTTTTGCAAGTTGTAGAAAATGGTACGATAATTCAAGAATTTACTTATTCACCGGATATGCGTACTGTTGCATGCTCAGATGCTAAGGGAATGAAATATGTCTTTTTTTATGACGAATTTGGAAACTGTGTTTCTCGTGTTGATAGACTTGGACATGAGGAGTCTTTTTCGACAGATGTTAAGAATGGCATTTCGTTTACAACAGACAAAAAGGGGGCTTCTTATCAGTCTCATTTAGATAAAGCAAGTAATATCATTTCTGTTTTATATGACAGCGGACGATCTGACACCCTTTGTACCGACTCTCAGTCTTTTATAACAGGGGGCAGTGTTGTAAGCGACTTATATTCCTCCAGACTTCTTGCTTCTTATGATTCCATGCATAACATGAAGGAGGTTTATTCTGACTATGATGTTGTTAAATATGAAACGGACTGTTTTGGAAATACGGTTATGAGGTCTGTTGATGACATGGAGATTAGTTATGAATATAACACTGAAAATTTAGTAACAGGCATTTCTGTTGGTAGCAATGTGCATAAAATCCGTTATGACGAAAGGGGGTTGCCTGTTTTTGCAGAGGATGAAAATGGTGTAATAACAAAGTGGGAGTATGATGATTTGCTTCGTCCTGTATATGAGGAGGTCCGTTCTTCTCAAGGTGAGCTACTATTCTCTTATGGATTAACATATGATGGTAACGGACACATTGTAATGGAAATTTCATATAACAACGGAATTTTTTCTGTTTCCAAGTATTCCTATGACAGACACTTTAGACTTACCGGTGTTGTTCGAAATGTTTCTGAATCCTTAGAACTACAGTGCTTGGAGGAACTGTCGCAGTATGGATTTGCTAAAGAATCAGCCCCTTTGCTTCCTGATTTTTATCTTAGTGAGAATGAAGCAGCTCAGTTTAGACAGTTCGGTGGAAAAACATACAAGGCTTGGAAAGAGTCATATTCCTATGATGAAAATGGCAATCGTATAACAAAAACAACTCCATACGGAACAATAGCTTATTCTTACGATGAGGAAAACAGGTTGATTGAATCTAGTTTTGATGGAGGTAAATCTTCAATTTATTATTGCTATGATGCAAACGGAAACTTAATTGAAAAAAAATCAGTTTACAAAACTGAAACTTTCACTTATACTGAAGATAATAGAGTGAAAGAGTTTATTTGCCTTGACAGTCGCTCAAAGACTCAAGCCAGTGTCTCTTTTGCTTATGATGTGTTTGGCCGTCTTATTCAGAAAGTTAATTCTGATGGAAGTATAACTCATTTTGCATATGATGGTTTTTCATTTAGAAAGTTAAAGGAGTGGACTGATTATTCTTCCCTAGCAGATTCTATGGTAGGCTCTCAATACAGATACAGACATACAGCAGATTTTCTAGAAAATACATCAACCCGATATTTTGTGTATGCAGACAATCGACTGGTGTACCAGATTGTTGACGGGAAGACCTTTTCATGCATAGAGGATTGGAAGTCAAGCCTACGAACCTGTATAGATTCTGAGGGACAGGTTTCTTCTTCTGTTGACTACACTGTGGATGGATTGCCTTTGATTGAGAATGCTCAGACTGGAGACCTTGGACTTGACTGCTCGTATTGTGGCAAATTCTATGATAAGGACATGCGTCTGTATGACTTTGGATACAGATTTTATTCACCTGATGTAGCTCGCTTTACGACGGAAGATCCTGTACGGGATTCTGAAAACTGGTATTCATATTGTCGCGGAAATCCTATAGACTATTCCGATGACTTGGGGCTTGAAGTTCGCATAACTGTTGATATGAACAATATGACATTGGAGGCTCAATATGTTTTTGGAGGTTATGTCGTTGCTGCAATATCTACAGATAATGGAGTAAGGGATCCTTGGAAATCTCCCATAACCACTGCTGTAAAATCTGGAGATACAAGAGCAAAGTCTGACACTGCTAGGGCTCAGTATTACAAAGAAGGTTTTTATACGGTGCCTACAAAATTTCCGGAAGGAACCTGGAATATTTGGTTGGATACCAATAGATCAGGTGTGGCCTCATATGGAACAGACTGGATTCGTTCTAATGCGACTCAATCTGAACAGTATGCCAGAGGTGAGAAGGGCATGCTGAATGGTTATGAAACCACTGTTGCTGCTGAACTCTATGACGATTCCTACGAGTATGGATCTGGTTACTGCATTCATATGACTGGCACTTCAAATACAAACGGATGTGTTGGTGTTCATGAGCAGTACATAATGGATTCCCTTGTTGAAATGATGCGGCAGAACGCTACAATGGGGCAATCAGTGGCTACTTTAATCATAACTTATGGTAAGCCCTATGATTCCACCTCTATTGCTTACTATGCTGATAAAGGCGGCGTTGTTCAACCGCCAAAAACAAAATAAAAGGGGTTTACCATGAAAAAAGTTCTGCTTGTGCTGATGACTGCACTTGTTCTTCTTACATTTTTCGTTTCGTGCAAAAAAGGGCGTTTCGAAAATACAGAAGCAGAAAATGAAAAAGAAGTTGCTGTAAACGAGAGTGCATCGATTGTGGCCTCTACAGAAACAGTGAATTCAAACAGCACAAGAGACATAAATCCGAATGTCTATCCTGACATTGTGTCTGTGCAGGACCCTGAAGGTGTGTTTGAAGTTCGTGAAGATAAGGACTATATGGACTTATGGTGCGGTACGGAACACCTGCTTAGATTTAAAGCAAGTGAATTTGATGCTCATACATTTTCAAACGGTAATCATATTTTTATTGGTGAACTTAATGATAATCTGCATTATGGTAGTAATGTCTGTGTCTTTGCCAATGAAGAAACTCATGAGTTGATATATCTTCTCAAAGATGGAAGGTTTCATAATAAAAGAAATTTCTTTTTTTACGAAGATGATAAGGCTGTTTGTTTTTTGCATGGTGCATGGGGAGATGGCGTTTATGCTTATGAGGTGTCTGAGTTTGGAGAAGTTAAAAAGCTTCTGGTTTTAAGCTATGGGGAGTATGTAGAGGTTTTTCCAGCCAGAGAATTTGGAATTTATGAAATAACAAATTCTACTATCGATAGCACAGTTCGTTATAAAATAGATGTAAAGAACTGGTCTGTTGAAAAACTGGGTACTCTGTACACTCTCGATCCAAAAGCAGCCACAAACGCACAACTAGCCATTGAGGAAAATTTAAAGCAGAACTTCTGGTTCTACAAAACCCTTCGCAACGATGAAAAGGAAATTTCAATCGCCAAAGACTATTCAGTCATAACTGTTAACGGCATTAAGTTTGCAAGTACTTCTTCCATACGAGGTGGTATAAGGTTTCTTTCGTTCAACGGAGAGGAGTATGCGCTTGTTAATTCAGACAAGTTGTGTCTTTTGCTTAAGGCTGACAACTCTGTGTATTTCTATGGTGCACTTCCTGGACTTTACACAGATGACTTTGGCAAAACCTGTGCTATATCAGCATCTTCGGAGTTGACAGAAAAATCAACTGTCTATGCTGCTTCAAATCTGAATGAGCTTGCAGGAAATACTCCCTGGGTGGAAGGAGTTGACGGCTTGGGAGTAGGAGAGTACATCGATATGGAAACTCCTCTTACTGTCGGTGAAAATTACGGTGCAATGGGTGCGCTTGTTTTCTGGAACGGATTTATTTCCGCATCGAATCCCAATTCATACAAAAATAATGCCCGTGTTAAAGATATAGAAATATCTACTCCAGATGGAAAAGTTATTGCTACAGCTGAACTTGCAGACTCTGCAGCGCCTCAGGTGGTGAGTCTTCCGTCACAGGAGAAAAAAATTAGAATAAAAATTGTATCTGTATATAAAGGGGAAAAATGGGAAGATACATGTATTTCTGCAATTCAGGTTGTGCCTTATGTAACTTCATGGATGTATGCCTTATGATTTTTAGAAAAGCGTCTTTTTTTGCCTGCATGTTCATGGTTCTGTTTTTTATGTCCTGCTCCAAACAGAGTGAGATAGTCTATACTCCTGTTACAGAATCTGTTGATTCCGAAGACGGAAAGTACAGCGCATTTGTAAGTACTGATAAAAATCTTGTGGTAAAGCGAAACGGTGATGGTAAAATTGTCAATGTGCAACCGCTGAAGAATATTAACGATACTGCAGGTGTTTATGTAGTTCCTGCAAATAAAATTTGGTTCAATATATTTTCCGGTTACGGTACTAAGAAAACTTATTCCTGCTCTGTTCCAGCGGAGGAGTTTCTCGCTCAGGAATTTCCTTTGAGCGCAGCTACTGTTGGTGAGGTAAGGTTTGAGGGAAGCAAAATTCATATCGAAGGAATTCAAAGCGTTGCTGTCAAAGCAATGTCATTAGGTTCGGTTTTCAGGTATTATCTGGAAACTGGTAAAGGAGATAGAGGATGGGTTTCAAAAGATTATTTTAAAAACTATGTCGATGCACCCTACATGAGCGAAGACGGAAACCAGACGAGTATTGTTTTGTACCGTTCTGCAGCAGGAGCAGAAATTGCATTTAGTGAAGTGACGAATGAATTTGCCTATTCAGAAAAATCATTTTTTGAAAATCTAGCATCGCAAGATTTACTAAGCAATGTATTTACTCCTTATACAAAACATGGAGTAGACGGATTCACCTATTATAGATTTCTTATGCCCGCACGTTTTTATGCTGGAGGTGGAATAGGACCTGGTGATATAAATGAACTTTCTGCCTCTTATGAAGGACCCTTTACATTTATAATTCTTAACGGTAAGAAGTATCTTGTTCTTAAGAATCAAAATTACTGTGTTCTTATTGCAGAAGATAATTCTGTGTTCTTTGAAGGGGTAGGCATGTTCCCAGGTTTTGCAAGCAGGAGTGGGAGTTCGTATTTGCGGGTGAAAAGTCCCTATGAGGTGGTCGAGTGCTCCTATGACGCTGCTGATTTGGAAAGCGTGGGTGGTTCACCATGGAGTGCTGGAAAAAAGAATTTTGGTATTGGAGCAGAAATAAACATTGAATGTACCAACACTTATGCGAATGGACTTTTGATTTTTAACGGTTGCACTTTGTATGACGATCCTTCATCGTACGAAAAATATTCTCGCGCAAAAGAATTTGAAGTCTGCAAAAAAGATGGAACTGTGATTCAGAAAATTTCTTTGCTTGATATTCCAGAGCCACAGTTTTTTGCTTTGCAGGAAAATGTGACGGATGTGGTTCTTAGACTGACAGATGTCTATCGGGGTACAAAAAAGGAAACCTTCGTAAGTTGCATAAAGAGCGTGCAGTGTAAAAATTACGAGCATCTGTATGACGAACTTAAATTTAAGGATTCTCTCAAAAGGGATTATATAAAGTTCTGCTCAAGGGATGGAGTTATTTTAACTCTGCAAAAGGATTTGTCTGCCATAAAAATTGATGGGGATGAATTTGTTGCCACACCGTTACAAAAGAATGACCTTACTTATCTTAAGTTTAACAATGCTGAATATCTTTTGCTCTGGTCGCCTTTATTCTGTACCTTGCTAAACTCTGATGGTTCTATTTTTTACAGCGGAACAAACAAAGAACTTATTTCTTCCGTTGACAGTTTTACATCTTCTGTAGAATTTGCCTCTTCTTCTCAACTGTCGGAATCTGATGAGGTTTATGATTCAAATAATTTGCAGAAACTTGAAGGTTGTATTCCTTGGGTGGAGGGGGACGAAGATTTTGGCCTTGGAGAATATGTTGAAGTAAAATCTGATTCAAACTTTAGTGCTTTGGTTTTCTACAACGGTTTTATTTCCTCCGAAAAGCCTTATCTATATGCTTATAATAATCGTGTCAGAAAACTTTGTCTGTATGACGACAAGGGGCTGCTTATTGATCGTGTAGAATTGGAAGATTCACCTTCTCCGCAAGTTGTCAGTCTTTTGCCGAATAGTTACAATTATGTTCGCATACAGATTGAATCAGTTTATCCCGGTGACAAATGGAACGATACCTGCCTTTCTTGTATACAGGCTGTTCCTGCTGAATCCTCTTGGGCTGTAACGATAGATTCGTCTGCTGATTAAAGATAAGACATAACAGAATGTCTGTCACGAATTTCGCACATTGAGTGCGAAATTCGTGAGTTATAAAAAATCCATGGATGGATTTTTTATAACGGTATATTTCCGTGCTTCTTTGCAGGAGCAACATGCTGTGTCTTGTCTGCTAAGAATTCAAGACTTCGTGCAACTCGTTCACGAGTTTCTTCGGGGTTAATTATTTCGCTAATGTAATTGCGTTGAGCAGCAACAGTTGGCGTCATAATGGTGTTGCGATATTCTTCAGACTTCTGAGCAACAAGAGCAGCCTGTGCAGGGTCTTTCATTTCTTTTGCATAGAGAATTCCTAATGCGCCTTCTGCTCCCATAACTGCAATTTCTGCTTTTGGCCATGCATAGACAAAATCCGCACCCAAGTGCTTTGAACACATTGCAATGTATGCTCCACCGTAAGCTTTTCTTGTTATAACGGTAACTTTGGGAACAGTTGCTTCACTGTATGCGTAAATGACTTTTGCTCCGTGACGAATAATACCTTTTTGTTCTTCATCAGGGCCGGGAAGGAATCCTGGAACATCAACAAATGTTACAAGGGGAACATTAAAACTGTCGCAGTAGCGTACAAAGCGTGCAATCTTGTCTGAAGCATCGCAGTTTAAAAGACCACCAATGTTTGCAGGGTTGTTTGCCACAATGCCTACTGACTTTCCTTCAATCTTTGCAAAGCCAACAACTGCAACCGTTGCAAATTCCTGCATTACTTCAAAGAATGAATCGTCATCAACAACGCAGTCAATTACATCACGAATGTCGTATCCACGCTTAGATTCTTCGGGAAGAACTTCTGCAATTTTCTTTGCCTTTTTGCGTTCGTCAAACTTGAACTTTGCATCCTGAACAATTTCTTCTCCGTAGTAGTGGGGAATGTAGTCTAAAAGACGGCGAACTTTTTCGTAACAGTCTTTTTCATCTGGACAGCGGAAATGAGTCACACCACTTTTCTGAGAGTGAATTGCTGCTCCTCCTAAATCTTCTGCAGAAATATCCATAAACAGAACGCTTTTTACAACTTTTGGTCCAGTAATGAACATCTGGCTGATTGAATCAACTGCAAAAATAAAGTCTGTAATTCCAGGTGAGTATACAGCACCACCAGCACAGGGGCCTGCAATAATGCTTATCTGGGGAACAGTTCCCGAAGCGCGTACATTCTGATAGAACAAGTCTCCGTATCCACACAGAGCATCAACTCCTTCCTGAATGCGAGCTCCGCCTGAATCGTTAATGCCAATAACTGGACACTTTGCCTCAATGGCTTTTTCAATCAGTTCTGCAATTTTCTGTCCGTGAACTTTTCCAAGACTGCCGCCCTGAACGGTAAAGTCCTGAGCATAGACTGCAACTTTTTTTCCGTTGATTTTTCCAAATCCAGTTATGACACCGTCGTAAGGAATTTCCTTTTTATCCATTCCAAAGCTGGTACATGTGTGCCGTGCCGCAGAGTAGATTTCGTTGAATGTGCCTTTATCGCAAAGTGCATTAATGCGTTCGATTGCGTGCAGCTTTCCCTTTTCGTGCTGCTTGTCAACATTGTAAGTGTAATTATTCATTAGATACCTCTTGTTAGCAAGTTAGAAAATTGTAGCATGACATTACGCATAAGTCAATATGACATTATTTTAAATTTTGTCAAACTGATTTTGTGGAGTTTTTTACTGTAAGTCTGTAGAGCCACTTAGTGCCAGATCGCTCTGGATTAGGTCTTCTCTTGCCCGAGTAAGTTCGTCACTTCGGTTTACCCAATCGTAGGTTTCGGAAAGAAGAAGGACCGCCTTGTAAATGTCCCCGTCTGATTCTTCCTTTGCCTTTTCAAAACTGTCTGCAAAGTCGTTCAGACTAAAAAGCTTTTCTTCCGCATTTTCTGAGATTCCGCTTACAAGCCATTTTTTTCCGTTAAAGGTAAGGCTTACTTTATCATTGTGCCTTATAACATGCAGAACTCTGTCCTCGCTGTAGACAAAGTAATATGTAACCAGATTTTTTGCCGTGTCGCCCTTTTTTAGCAGGCTGATTCCGTCTTCTGAGGTAATGGGTTCAGGTCTGTCTTTTTTTTGAGGAGCCTTTGCGTAAAGCGATGCAGGTTCTCCGTTTATTGTAAGTTGGGTAAGTCCGTAAATGTCGGTTGAGGCTCCCCTGTTGCGCCAGAACCATTGTGCTGGAGAATAGGTTTTGCCACTTCCGCTGTAGGTTTCCTTTGACTTTGCAGAAACATAAAATCCGCTAAGCATGTCGTTCAGCTTTCTCATCTGGCTGCCCTGAGTGCTTTCTTTTACTGCAATAATGTCTAGCGAGTTGTATGCGGAATAGAAAAATTCTGTTGTCTCTCTGGAAGTCATTCCTACTGTAGTGGGATTGTTTTGGTTTCCGCGAATGTATGAGAATGAAAAAACTGCAAGGACAAGGACTGCCGCCGCCACAATGGAAAGTAGCGTACTGTTTTTGCGGAACCATCTCTTTGTCCTTAGGGCAGACATGAAAGACTTTCTCTTCTGACTGTTTTCTGCACTGGAAATTTTCTGCTGAATGTCTGTGGCCTTGGGCAGAAACTGCATAAAGTCTTCCAGCGGAAAAGAAATGCCTTCCAAAATTGCGTCGTTTTTTGTTCCCCCTTCCTGAATCTGAAAAGTAACTGCTTCCTGCAAAGAGCGTTTCTTTGCAGAAAAAGATTTTTTGTGTACCTCAGTTTTTGCGTTCCGTTTAAGGGAGTTGTCTATGAAAAAGGAAAGCTTTTGTGGAGAGTCAGGAAATATAAGGCTAACGGGAAGAAAATTTGCATCTCTTATGTCTTCGTACCGCCTGTCAGAATTTGTTTCTGCAAAGGGAACTGTTTTTGTAAGGGAGCGATAGGCAATGGCTGCCTGCAAAAAGTTTACTGCCGCAGTTCCGCTTAAGTCCTTGCGAACATAAAATCCGTTCAGAGAACTTTCCCTTTCGTTACCCAAACTAGAAGAGGCTAGGGTAAAAATATATTCTGGAAGAAAGAGAATTTTTTTATTAGGGCCTTCACCGTCAGAAATAAAAATTCCTCCAGCACCCACATTGGGAACTTTTATTCCTCCACGGTTTGCATTTTCCAGAGCTTCCACCGTTACCGCTGCATAAGAAAAATCTTCGCCCAAAGTTTTTCCTGTAAAGGCCTGCCCTTCAAACAGAACACTTTCTCTTCGTCCTTCCTGCTTAAGCCTTGTGCCTGTAAAACACCACGAAGAAAAACTCCAAGAGTTGTTTTCTCTTACGGCAAGAAGGCCTTCGTCTGCAATGTGGTCAGAAAGTCTGGCCTTTGCAAAGGTGTTCTGGGTCATGTTCATGTCCAGACAGACTGATGTGCCGTTGGAAAAAACTATGGGTGCGCAGTCGATAACTTGTGTCATGGCCTTACCTACCTGTTTCCCGATGGACTGTACAGGTACTTAAAGTAGTCCATGTTTGTGCTGTATGTCGTGTCAAAATTCTGCATGGTTGTCTTGTAGGACTCAAGACTTTTCCAGAACTCGTAGAACTGGGGGTCCCGACTGTATGCCTCTGCATAGATTCTTGCCGCTTCTGCATCTGCCTTACCTTTTGTCTCTTCGCTTATACGGTATGCCTCACTTTCTATGGTGCGCTTTTCGTTTTCTAGACGGCCAAGCCATTCAGCTCGTTTTCCTTCGCCCAAAGAACGGTACGCCTGAGCAACCTGATTTCGTTCCTTTATCATTCTGCTGTAGACGCTAGAGGTAAGCTCGTCAGAGTATTTTATCTGACGGGGAACAATGTCAATAAGTTCTATGCCGTATTCGCCAACCATTTTGCGAGCCTCGTCTGCCATTTCTTCGCACAGTCGGTCACGACCCTTGCTTATGTTTTCGTTTGTGGTGCCTGCGTTTACAAGTGCCTCAATCTGCGCGCTGTCCTCGTCTTCCATGTCTACAAGCTGAGCGTCTGCATCTGCATGTACTTCGTTAATGATGTTTGAGGAGCGTACGATTTCGCTAAGCCTGTTGCGTGTTATGATTGTTCTTGTTGCAGAATCAATTATGTCGCTAAGCTTAATGTCTGCTTCTTTTACGGTTTTAAATGACTGATAGAAAAGTGCCGGATCTACAATGCGCCATCTGCTTGTGGTGTCTACAATGATGAACTGATTTTCACGAGTGGGAATGCGATCGGCATCTCCGTCCAAAGAAAGTATGAGAGAAGGATATTCAGTAACTTCGTCAATGAAGGGCATTTTTATGTAAAGGCCTGCTTCTGTTCGAGAGGCTACAATCTGTCCAAAGCGAGTAACAACCGCCTGCTGGTCTTCGCGTACAACATAAAACGGAAGTCCCCACAGTATTACAATCAGGACTATAAAGGCAATTACTACGCCTGCTATTGTCTTTTTTGCTTTTGCTGCCATGTTTGTCTCCTTAGTTTGAACCCAGATTTTTTACAGGGAGGATGTTTTCCAGTTCGCCGTCAATAAGCGTCTGCTTTTCGTCTCCAGAACCAAAGATTTCTTCCATAGTTTCAAGGTAGAGCCGTTCTCTGGTAATGGCAGGAGCCCTGCGGTATTCTTCATAAACTGAATTGAATCGAGCTACATCACCAAGAGCCTTGTTAACCCTTTCTGCCGCATAACCTTCCGCAATCTGAATCTGGCGGTCGGCCTCACCCTGAGCACGGGGAATTTCTGCGTTGTAGCTTTCTTTGCCTTCGTTAATGAACCTGTTCATATCCTGAATTGCCTTGTTTACATCTTCAAATGCATCCTGAACTCCCTGAGGGGGAACAATGTTCTGTAGCTTAACCGCAAAAACATCAATTCCCATTCCCAAATGATCAAACTGGCTGTTCATCATTTCTACTGCAAGATTTTCTATTGTACTTCGTTCAGAGCTCATTATCTCAAGAATTGCGCGGTCGCCAACAAGAGAGTTTATAACTGAACGGCTTATGTCCCTAATTGTCTGCTGCTTTTCCTGTACGCTAAAAAGCCATGCCTTGGGGTCAACAATCCTGTACTGAATTATCCATTCCACATCTACAATGTTAAGGTCACCGGTGAGCATGGTAGACTCGCTGGTAATTCCGTTCTGATACTGATTTATTGTGCCGCCCTTTACGGTTTTAAATCCGAACTGTTCCGTCTGAACAACTTTGTTTCCGGGAACGACATACTTTCTGTCTATTCCGAAGGGAAGCTTGAACTGGAGTCCAGGGCCAAGTGTCTTTTCGTACTTTCCGAATCTAGTGATTACAGCCTGCTCAGTCTGATCAACAACAAAAAAACTTGAAAAGAAAATTCCTAAAAATGCGACAAGTATAATCAAAAGGATGATTGTTGTCGGATTAAAGAATTTCTTTACCCTTGCTTTTTTTTCTTCTGTCATAAATACTCCTTAATGTCAAATGTAAGCAAAATATCTTATAAATTCAAGAGAAATGTGCTATAATCCATGTGTAAAAGGAGGTAGAAATGGCTGACGAAAACAAAGGCTCTCGTAAAGAAAAAAAATCCGGCGGAAGAATTTTCTGGTGGATTTTTAGGCGGATAATTCTTCCTCTTGTTATAGTCTGTGCCCTTCTTGGAGCCGGCTACTATACCCTGCAGAAGTTCAACGCTCGCAAGGTGGAAAAACTTCATGCCACCCTTTATTCTCAGGTGCAGCAGGTTGCGGAACTTACGGTTTTAAAGAACAACTACACTGATGTGGTTTCCATTAAGGCTACAAAAATTGGCGGACTTGCAAAAGCCTACAGTATTGTAAAATACAGGGGGGTTACCAGAATAGGAATTGAAGATGTTACCAAAATAAAAATTGAATTTGGAGAGGACGGAAATTCCGCAAAGGTAAAGGTTCCCTTTTCCACATTTCTTGGAAACGATATAGTGCCAGAATCTCTGGAGGTGTTTGACGAAAAGAAAAGCATTTTTGTTCCCATTGGTACGCAGGAAATTTTTGACGAAATAAAAATCGATATGGAAGAAAATGTTGCAAGGCTAAAGGCCGAAGGAATTCTTCTTGAGGCAGATTCCCAGGTGCGCTCCCTTATAACATCAATGTTTCATGCTGCCGGAATAGAAAATGTTGAGGTTCTAAACACCTTTTAACTGAATGCAAAACTTATGCCCGTTCGGCAAGAACTTCCCAACGGGCGTAACTTGTTTCCAATTCTGCTGCAATGGTCTTGTATTCTTCTCCTGCTTTTGAAACTTCTGCATAGTCACTTCCGCTCATTGCTTCTTCAAGTTGGGACTGCCGGCTTTCTAGTTCTGCAATGTGCTTTTCCAGTTCTTCAAATTCTTTCTGCTCTTTAAACGAAAGTTTTTTCTTCTGCTCTGTAGGTTTTGACTTTTCTTCCTCATTCTGATTTTTCTGTCCTGCTTTTGACTGGCTTTCTTCCTGCTTTAAAAGTTTTTTATAGGCAATGTATTCGCTGCATTTGCCCACATATCCGCTTACGCTTCCGTCATCTTCCATTATAAAAAGAGTGTCTGCAATTTTATCCATAAAGTAGCGGTCGTGGCTTACAATTAAGAGACAGCCTTTGAATCCCAAAAGAAACTGCTCAAGAATGTTCATGGTAAAAATGTCAAAGTCGTTTGTAGGTTCGTCAAGAATTATAAAGTTGGGATTCTGCATAAGGAGCCTTACCAGAAGGAGTCTTTTTCTTTCGCCACCGCTTAGTGTGCTTACTGGTGAGTACTGGATTTTTCCTTCAAAGCCAAACTGTTCCAGAAATTGCGAGGCGCTCAAACTTGTGCCGTCGTTCATCTGCATAACTTCTGCAACTTCCTTTATGTATTCCAAAACGGTAAGTTCCGTGTTTTCAAAAACAGGATTCTGTTCGTAGTAGGCTAGGGCAGTGTTTACTCCGCAGACAACCGAGCCAGAGTCAGGCTGAATTTTTTGTGCTATTATGTTAAGAAGTGTGGTCTTTCCCGAACCGTTGTTGCCAAAGATTCCGATTTTTTCTCCCTTGTTGAAGGTGTAGCTGAATGAATTTAAAACTGATGATTTGGAAAATCCCTTGGTAAAGTTTTTTGAAACAGAGTGTAGTTCAAGAATTTTTCCTCCCAAGCGGCGACCTGCAACTTCAAAAGTAAAGTCTTTGTCTGCAGTAAATTTTTCTCTGTTGATTAAGGCCATGTCGTGCTGGATTCTTGCTTTTGCTTTTGTTCCTCGGGCGCATGGTCCCCTCATAAGCCAGTCACGCTCAAACCTAAGAACGCTTTCTATGCGCCTTTCTGTGTTTGCTTCTATCTGAGCCTCCACTTCTTTTTTTTCAAGATATTGGGAGTAGTTTCCTATGTACAGTTTTACAGAACCACGAAAAAGTTCGTAGATGTGATTGCATACTGCGTCAAGAAAGTAGCGGTCGTGGGTTACCATTAAGACACTGCGGTTTGTAGAAACAAGATATTCTTGAAGCCATGCAATTGTACTTATGTCCAGATGATTGGTTGGTTCGTCAAGAAGAAGAAGTTTTGTGTCTTCTACAAGAACTTGTGCAAGGGCAACTTTTTTTAACATGCCGCCAGAAAGTTGGCCCATGCGTCTGTCCATGTCTGTAAGTCCCAGTTCCGAAAGAATTGATGCAACCTGAGTTTCGTAGTTCCAAAGATTTTTTTGTTCCAGTTGAATGGAAAGTTCGTCAAATCTTTTTTGTGCTGAATCTGACATTTGTGACTGCATGAGGCTGCATGCCTCTTCGTATTCCCTTATGAGTGCAAGTTTGGGAGAATCTGTTTTAAAGATGTGGCTTCTGATTGTGTCGTCTTTGTTAAAGGAAATGTCCTGGGGAAGAAAGGAAATACCTGCTTCCCTGTTAACGACAACCGTTCCTTCGTCAGGCTGGAGTACTCCTGCAATAGTGTTAAGCAGAGTGGATTTTCCCGTACCGTTGCGTCCAATGAGAGCTACTTTGTCGCCCTCGTTAAGTCCGAATGTTACGCCGGTGAACAGAGGCTTTTCCCTTCCAATGCGCGCCAGATTGTTTACAGAAAGCAGATTCATGGTGACAGTGTAGCATATAAAGGCGCCGTCTGCACAGAGGGCTTGCTGTTTTCATGCAAATGCGCTATTCTATACCTCGCATGGGGATATAGCTCATCTGGTAGAGCGACAGGTTCGCAATCTGTAGGTGGTCGGTTCGAGTCCGATTATCTCCACTAGATGTTAGAAAAAAGATAAGACATTCGACTGCAAGAGAGGCAGTTAACCTGCACCGACCAGCGTAACGAGCGCGCGAAAGCGAAAAGGCGGCCTGCCGCCGTCAGCGAGTGAAGCCGGAGGTCGGTTCGAGTCCGATTATCTCCACTAGATGTTAGGGAAAAGATAATTCGGTCGACTGCAAAGGGGACTCCTTGGGGAAGTCCCTTGTTTTTTTTAAGGAGTTAAAATGAAAAAATCAATTCGCAACTTTTTGCTTTTACTTTCTTCACTGCTTGTGCTTTCCGCATGCTCTGCAAAGGGGGAAGCCCAGCTTGTCATGGACAAAAAAATTAAGACTGGTTCTCTTGAAAACGGAATGCACTATTATGTCATGCAGAATAAGGAACCAGAAAACAGAATTATGCTGCGTCTTGTGGTAAATGCCGGTTCCAACATGGAAGACGAAGATCAGCGTGGTCTTGCCCATCTTGTTGAGCACATGGCATTTAATGGTTCTGAAAATTTCGAAGCAAATGCCCTTATTCATTATTTTGAATCAATAGGAATGAATTTTGGTCCCGATGTAAACGCCTACACAAGTTGGGACGAAACAGTTTACATGCTAGAAGTTCCTGCTGATGACGAGGAAATGCTTAAGACAGGTATGCTCGTTCTTCGTGACT
Organism: uncultured Treponema sp.; assembly: GCA_937894335.1. Lineage (GTDB taxonomy): Bacteria > Spirochaetota > Spirochaetia > Treponematales > Treponemataceae > Treponema_D. The sequence goes on from CALCRU010000070.1 coordinate 42,529, forward strand.
GGGCCTGTGCGCTTTCATTCAATCAGAATGAACTTGACAGGGAGCGCGGTGTTGTTACGGAAGAGTGGCGCCTTGGACGAGGCCTTTCGGGACGCATTCAGGACACAATGGTTCCCCTTCTGTTCAATGGTTCTCGCTATGCCGAGAGGCTTCCCATTGGACTTATGGATGTAGTGCAGAATGTAAGCCGAGAAAGAGTTGTAGACTTTTACGAAAAATGGTACCGCCCTGAATTTATGTCTGTGGTTCTGGTTGGCGATGCCGATGTTAAGGTTCTAGAAAATGCAGTAATAAGCGCAATGTCAGAAATACCTTCATCAGACGGAAGCGTTTCCCTTCCGCAATACGAACTTCCTACACACTCAGAAAAAAATACCCTTGTCTTCAGAGATGAAGAACAACCCTATTCAATGATTCAGTTTTGCGCCCTGTCCGACAATGCTCCTGTACTTACCGGAGAACAGTTCCGTGCATCTCTTGTAAAGGATATCATGCTTTCTGCATTTAACGAACGCCTCTCTGACATTACCGTAAGTGCGGAATCCCCCTGGCTTGATGCGGCCGCATTTACAGATTCTTATTCCGTAAAAATTTCTTTTGACTCTCTTGCATTCATTCCAAAAGAAGGACAGTTTGAAGAAGCCCTCTTTTCTTTCCTTGATGAATACGACCGTTACAAGGCTTATGGAATCCGCCAGTCTGAACTAGAAAGGGCAAAGAAAACTGTTCTTGCAAGTGCGGAACAGGTTTACAAAAACCGTAATCACATTAGTTCCGCTTCTCTTGCTTCTCAAATTGTCCAGCAGATTCTTTCTGGCGAACCCGACCTTTCTTACGAAGACTATTATGCCCTCGTAAAAAAATATGTAAAGACAATTACCCTAAATGATGTAAACAATGCAATTTCTTCATGGCTTTCTGACAGAGGTAACCTACTGCTTGCAATTTCTCCCCTTGAGTCTGATGTTCCCGGAGAGGAAGAACTTCTTAAGTTGTGGACTGAATATAAAAGCGAAGTTCCCCTTGAATCCCTTGAAGAAGAAAATTTTGAAAGCGAAATTTATGCCCGTCCAAAGTCAAAGGCTTCGGTAAAAGATAAGAAAAACATTTCGTCTTTGGGTGCAACGGTCTACACTCTTTCAAACGGAGTAAAACTTATCTTTAAGAAAACTGCTTTTGAAAAAGATCAGTTTAGTTTTTCTGCCGTTTCTGCAGGAGGACTTTCCCGTGTTGAAGACGAGGACTATCCTTCCGCATCAGTGTGCTCAACCTATGCTTCCTATTCTGGACTTAACGGAATTTCTTATAATGATCTAACTCGCATGCTGTCGGACAAAAATGTTTCTCTAAGGTTTGGTCTTGACGGTTATGTTGATTATTTTTCTGGTATGTCTTCAAAGAGTGATGCCGAACTTATGATGCAACTTGTTGCCGCTTACTTTACTTCTCCATACTTTAGCGAAAATGGCTGGACCTATGTAAAGAATGTTTACGAAACTCAGGCTTCAATGCACGGAGTTGAACCAAATGATGATTTTTACGATGAAATCTTAAGGCTTTTGTACGGCAACGACATTCGCCATTCAAGCCTTACTCCTGAATATGTTTCTAAGTTTGACAGCGTAAAGGCGGAAGAAATTTTTAGGGAACATTTTAAAGATCCTTCTGACTTTACTTTTGTTTTTGTAGGTGACTTTGATCAGAAGAAACTTCTTGACCTGTGCAGAACATATTTGGGAACCCTTCCTGTTTACGAAGGTAAGAGTAGCGAAGTGTGGAGGGAGCCTTCCTTCCCCCAGGGAATAAAAACTTCTGTGGTAAGGCGAGGTCTTGAAGAGCAGGCTTCAGTCTTTATTGGTTTTGGAGTTGAACTTTCTCCTGCAAAAGATTCAGCCGAACTTTGGCAGGACATGGAACTTGTTGACGAACTTCAGTATTTGTTAGAAATAAAACTAAGGGAATCTCTTCGCGAAGACAAGGGCGGAACTTACGGAGTTGGTGTAAGCGCCAACATAAGCCAGTTGCATTCCGTTGGTTCAAGGCGCAAGGTTGATGTTCAGGTTTCCTTTGAATGCGAACCGTCACGGGTGGATGAACTTGTGGAAGAAGCATTTAACACTTTGTGGACTCTTCAGAATTCTCCCACTGATGAAGAGACTCTTGTTAAACTTAGGGAAAACTACAAGCGCAGCAAAGAACTTAGCGTAAAGAGTAATTCATGGTGGGTTGGAGAACTTTTGTGGTCACTGGGATATGAAATTCAGTCTGTTGAAGCCGTTAAGGATACTGAATCAATTCCAGCACTGATTACTGGCGAAAACATGCAGGCTCTGGTGCAGAAATACTGTCCTCTTGACAATTATGTTTCTGTAGTACTTTTGCCCGAAGTGCGCTAGTGGGATTTGTTCCATAAAATAAGGTAAATGCAGAAAAAACTTGCCGATCAGCATTTTTTTTTGTATATTCTCTAATAAGTAAACCATGTCGGCAGTTCTCTTTATGATGAATTACCGATTGAATGTATAGGAGTTCTAAAAGAAATGGCAAAGCAATTGATTTACAATGAGGAAGCCCGCAAGAAGATGCTGGGTGGTGTTGAGCAGATTGCACAGGCTGTAAAGGTTACGCTTGGTCCCTGCGGACGTCTTGTTATGCTTGATAAGAAGTATGGGGCGCCTACAATTACAAAAGACGGCGTTTCTGTTGCAAAAGAAGTTGAGCTTAAAGATCCCTTTGAAAATATGGGCGCTCAGTTGGTAAAGGAAGTTGCTTCCAAGACAAATGATGTTGCTGGTGACGGAACCACTACTGCAACAGTTCTTGCCTATGCAATTGTTCGCGAAGGTCTTAAGGCTGTAAGTGCAGGCATGACTCCAATTGAAATTAAGAGGGGAATTGATAAGGCTGTTGCCATTGCTGTTGCGGAAGTTAAAAAGAATTCTCGCGCAGTAAAGGGTAACGAAGACATTACTCATGTTGCTACAATTTCTGCAAACAACGACCCCGAAATTGGTAACATTCTTGCCGAAGCTATTGAAAAGGTTGGCAAGGACGGAGTTATTACTGTTGAAGAGTCAAAGAACATGGACACAACCGTTAAGACTGTGGAAGGAATGCAGTTTGACCGCGGTTACATCAATGCATACTTTGTAACTGACCGTGAGCGCATGGAAGTTAACTATAGCGATGCTTATGTTCTTATCTACGACAAAAAGATTTCTACAATGAAAGACATTCTTCCTTTGTTGGAAAAAGTTGCACAGTCTGGTCGTCCTCTGGTTATTATTTGTGAGGATATGGACGGTGAAGCTCTTACCACTTTGGTTGTTAACTCTATTCGCGGAACACTCAAGTGCTGTGCTGTTAAGGCTCCTGGCTTTGGTGATCGCAGAAAGGAAATGTTGCAGGACATTGCAATTCTTACTGGCGGAAAAGTTATTACCGAAGAACTTGGTCTTAAACTGGAAACCACAGAACTGTCAGATTTGGGTCAGGCTAAGAGCGTTAAAATTGACAAGGACAATACCACAATCGTTGACGGAGCAGGAACCAAAAAGGCCATTGCTGACCGCGTTGCAGAAATCAAGAATCAGATTGAAAAATCTACTTCTGACTACGACAAGGAAAAGCTTAAGGAACGCCTTGCAAAACTGTCTGGTGGTGTAGCCGTAATCAACATTGGTGCTATTACCGAAACAGAAATGAAGGAAAAGAAATTCCGTGTTGAGGATACTCTTGCCGCAACTCGTGCAGCTCTTGAGGAAGGAATTGTTTCTGGAGGCGGACTTGCACTTATTGAAGCAAGCAAGGTTCTTGATAGCGAAACTGCTGGTCTTGTAGGAGACGAAAAAGTCGGTTTCCAGATTGTTAAGCGCGCACTTGAAGAGCCTATCCGCCAGATTGCAGACAATGCAGGTGTTGACGGAGCTGTAGTTGCAGACAAGGCTAAGAATGCAAAGAAAGGCATAGGATACAATGCCGCTACAGGTGAGTGGGTTAACATGATGGAGTCTGGAATTATTGACCCTGCAAAGGTTACTCGCTGTGCTTTGCAGAATGCCGCTTCTGTTGCAGGAATGCTCCTTACTACAGAATGTGCCATTACCGACATTCCTGAGCCACCAGCACCTCCTGCTGCTCCCGCTGGAGATATGGGGGGAATGTATTAAAAAAACGCCTCCTGCGTTTTTTTAATAGCAAGTTTTGGCTGTGCCAAAACTTGCAGGTCTATCTGTTTAGATATGAAGCGCGCGTCCATGCGCGCTTTTTTTTATGGTTTTCGTCTTTGCGTAATGTGCTTTTTTACAGGCAACATTTTATGTTCAGAGGTAACAGCTGCTTTTTTGCTTACTGCTTTAAGGTTTTTAGGTAGGCCTTGGTCTTGTCGGGAATGCGGTAGCTTTCTACTGCCTTTTGGATTGTCTTGTTGTGGGTCCAGCGGTCAAGGCGTTTTTCTTCAATGTAAGGAAGCACTGCCTCGTACTGCTTGCAAAGGGCTGTGGCAAAGTACCAGGCTCGCATCATGTTTACATAGTATTCCTGGCTTTTTATTTTGCATACTGCCTTGGGCCATTCGTCAGAAAATTCATCATCCAGAAAATAAGACATGAGCATTTTAACAGCAAATCTTACGGTGTAGGTTTTGTCTGACTTTATCCACTTCTTTATGTAGGGCAGTAGAATGGGGGCCTTCTTTTTAAATGTCTTTGGACAAAGTTGGTCGCAGGTTGCCCAGTTGTCTATATGGGGAAGAAATTCTTCTATAAGGTCAATGCATTTCTGAGGGTCTTTTTCTCCGGCAATTAAAAATGCATGCACCTGATTTTCTTCAAAGTAGGTATGGGGAAGCTGGGAAAGAAATTTTTCTGTACGAGTCTGGTCTTTGGACAGTTCCTTTGCATAGGTCTTTAGGACGGGAGTTCGTATTCCGATTATTTTTTTTTGCGGAACATTTGGAATAAGGGGCGCCATAAATTTCTTAAGGTCTTCTTCCCCCAGTTTTAAAAGTTCTCCTGCAATAGACTTGCTCATTTTTTAGTCCGTCTAGAAGTGAACTCTTACGCCAGCTGTTACACCGTCTGATCTTGAGCCTTCAAAGAAGTAGGGGCATTTCATTGCATCAAGGTGACGCCACGAAGCAAAAACTTCAATGTTCCTCCATGCCATGAATCCCACCTCAAGAATTGATTCCCATATGCAGATGTCCTGCTCGTTCTTATTAAAGTCGTGCACCATTCCTCGCCACTCTATCATTAGGGGCTTTATGGGGTAAGAGCGGGCAATAAATCCAAGGGCAACTCCGTCAGCCTTTAGCGAACCGTACCAGTGGTCCCACTCAATGAAAAATGCACCCGACAGCATGTTTGTCTGGAAGATGGCAAATTCCGCTCCTAGGCGAAGGTTTCCTGCATCGTTTCCGTTCTGACCAAACTGTTCGGGAGTCTTGCAGTAGAGGGTGTTTTCTACAATCGGGCCTATAAATTTAAACAGGTAGCCTTCAAAGCGGGTCTCGTTGCCTACAGAAAGTCCATTCATCCAGAACATGCCCGTATCCGCCGCAAATCTAAATACTCGGGTCTTTACAGGCTCAGCTTCTTCTGTGGCTTCCAACTCTTGGCCTTCGGAAATATATGATGATGAAAAGTTTGATTCAGCGTTCAGGTCTCCAAAGACAAGATATTTTCCTTCCGCTGCATAGGGGTAGGGTTCAAATGTTACCAGAGCATTGTTTACAAACCAGACGCCTGTAATTAGGTCAAGAATCAGTTCTGTAAACAGGTCTCCTGTAGAAGAGTAATAGTGGCTACCAGTACTTCTTGCGCTACCGTATCCTGTTGAGCTGCTTAGGGGAAAAATTTGCTGGGCCGAAAGGTTTGCTCCCATTACCAGAAGTGCAAGACATACAAAAAGTGTTTTAGCCTGCTTTTTCATGTTCATCTCCTTAACTATTTTACGGCTACTATTACCATGGTCTTTGCGCTGTAGTCGTATGGCTCATTAGTGAATCCGCCGTAAACCTGCGCACTGGAAAATCCGTTCCTACAGATCATGTCCCTTAGTTCCGCTGCCGAATAAAGCCTTTGTACAAATTCGTGCTCAATGCGGCTACCGTCACCGTCATCTATTAAAATCCACTTTGACCTTAGGCCTTCCCATGCTCCTTCTACGGTAAACTGGGTAAGGACTGTCTTTCCTGCTCTTTTAAACCATTCTCCTTCCGTAAAGTAACGGATTGCTGTTTCTCGGCTTATGCATTCTAGGATGAAGCAGCCTCCCTTTTTAAGGGCTTTTGAAATCTGCCTAATGATTTTCATGTCTTCTGCTATGGAATTACAGTAGCCGAAGGAATTGTAAACATTGATTGCCGCGTCAAATTTTTTTCGTGAGGTAAAGCGCCTCATGTCTTTCTGTACAAGGTTTAGGGCAACTCCTTCTGCTTCTGCCGTTTCTTTGGCTGTTGCAAGATAGGCTTGTGTCAGGTCAACTCCCGTAACCGAAAGTCCCTGTTTTGCAAGTTCAACGCTTACCCTGCCCACAGCACAGCATGCGTCCAGTATGGAAGAGCTTTCCTTTAGTCCTGCAAGTCTGGTGCATGCTTCTGCTATTCCGGCCGCCTCCGCCCAGTGTTGTTCGTCAAACATGATGGGGGCGTAGTTAAGCCAGAAGTCTTCGTCTTCAAACCATTCCTTCACTTTTGGGTAAGTTCCTGAGTAAAATATTTTTTCCCGCTGTCACAGATGGGACATTTCCATCCGTCGGGAAGTGAAGAAAAATCTGTGCCGGGTGCAATGCCGGATTCAGCATCCCCTTTTTGGGGGGCATATACATATCCGCATACTTTGCATTCAAACTGTTCCATGCATAAAGTTTAGCACTGATGGGGGGAAACTTCAAGCACGCATTTCTTACCGTAAAGGCTTGAAAAAGGCTCTACAAAAGTGTATACTAGTATTATGTCTGAAAAAGACTTTACCGTTCTAGATCTTTTGGATTTAGACTTGCATGGATACAATTCTCTTAACCTGCACTGCATTGCGGGGCGTCGTGGGCTTTCTCGTCGGCTTACCATTCCCGACATAAACAGGCCTGGACTTGCTCTTTCTGGATTTTTTGATTCCTTTGCTTACCAGAGGGTGCAGCTCTTTGGACGGGGAGAATATGCCTATCTTCAGAAACTGGAAGAAGAAAACAGTTACGATTCCGTGCGTAAGATTTTTTCCCTTGAGATACCCTGTGCGGTTTTTACTCACAACCTTCAGCCTAGCGAAAACATTCTTTCCATTGCAGAAGAAGTTGCCTGTCCCATACTTAGCACTGACCTAGAGTCTACTGATTTTTCTTCACGACTTCTTCGGGTCTTCTCTAACATTTTTGCTCCAAAGAAAACTCTTCACGGAGTTCTTGTGGAAGTATACGGTATTGGCATTCTTCTTACGGGAGAAAGTGGCGTTGGTAAAAGCGAGACTGCTCTTGAACTTGTGGAAAGGGGACACCGTCTTGTTGCGGACGACATTGTAGAAATCCGCTGTGTAAACGGAAACTCTGTCTTGGGGCAGGGTGCAAACAAATTTATTAGCCACCACATGGAAATCCGCGGACTTGGTATTATAAACATTTCTCAGCTCTACGGAGTTGGTGCTATCCGCGAGCAGAAGGAAGTTCAGCTTGTGGTAAAACTTGAGGCATGGAATCAGAACAAGGTGTACGACCGCCTTGGTACCGAAACTCACACTACGGATTTGCTGGGAATAAAAGTTCCCCTTATAGAGGTTCCTGTAAAGCCGGGACGGAACATTCCCATCATCATTGAAGCTGCCGCAATGAACGAACGCCTTAAGTCTATGGGCGTATATTCTGCGCGAGAGTTCAATCAGAATGTGTTGAAATGGATTGAGTCAGGAGAGTCTCAGTCTGCTTATTATACAAGAGATGATTCTTATTAGAGGATGGAACGATGGTAGAAAAACTATTGACCGTTCGGAACAGAGCCGGAATCCACGCACGCCCTGCTGCACTGATTGCACAGACTGCCAACAGGTTTTCGGCAGAAGTTTCTTTGGAGCGAGATGACACAAGCGTAAACGCAAAGTCTATTATGGGCGTTATTACAATGGCGGCCGGTTACAATTCCACGCTTACGCTTAAGGCCGACGGTGCAGACGAAAACGAAGCCGCAGAAGCAATTTTTGCTTTGTTCGAATCTAAATTTGAAGAGGAGTAGGGAATGAAAAATCTTACCGACAGACAGAGGGAAGTGCTTGACTACATTGCACAGTACACTGAAGAAAACGGATATCCCCCAACAGTTCGCGAAACCAGCGAAAGGTTTGGTGTTTCTCTGCGTGCCATTCAGGACCGTATTGCTGGACTCCAGAAGAAGGGCTACCTTTCCCTTAGCGAAAAGAAGTCCCGTTCCCTCCGCGTCCTTATTGATGAGCGCACAGACAAGAAAAATGCCTTTGTTGCAAAACTTGCTGTTGTTGGAACAGTTGCGGCAGGAAAGCCCCTTTTAAGCGAAGAAAACATTGAGCGCTATGTAAGCGTTGCAGAACCTCTCGTGCGCCCTGGAAAGAATTATTTTGCACTCCATGTTAGGGGAGCCAGCATGATAAACGCCGGAATCCTTGAAGAAGACCTTGCTGTAATTGAACAGTGCTCGGATGCAGACAACGGACAGATTGTTGTGGCCATGGTAGACAACGCAATTACCATCAAACGCTTTTACCGCGAGGCAAACCGCATTCGCCTTCAACCGGAAAATCCTGACTTCCAGCCAATCTACAGTCAGGATGTACGCATTGTGGGCATTCTTGCAGGAATTCTGCGCTCCTACTAAACAAAATGGCAGAGCCTGAGCTGTACCTGTTTACCGGTCCCGAAGCAGGAGAAAAAAACGATGCAATCGCTTACCTTAAGGAAGAGGCCCGTAAAAAAAACGGAAACATAGACGAGTTTTCCTATTACGCGGGTGATGTCCGCATTGCAGATGTAATTTCTCAGCTGCAGAACGAAAGCCTTTTTTCTTCGGCGGTTTTTGTTGTCCTTAGAAATGCCCATCTTGTAAAGTTAAAGGCCGACATTGAACTTGTTGCATCTTGGGCAAAGTCTGCGGGGCAAAGTGCAAACACTCTTGTTCTTGCCACTGACGAAATCAAGGTAGAAGACAAACTTAAGGCCTGTGTTCCTTCCTCACATCAGAAAATTTTCTGGGAAATGTTTGACAACAGAAAGCCCCAGTGGGTAAGGGACTACTTTCGCAAAAACGGATTTTCTGTTGCAGATGACGCCGTAGACTTAATCCTAGAGATGATAGAAAACAACACCGAGCAGCTTAAGATGGAATGCTCCAGGTTTTTCTTCTGCTTCGAAAAGGGACATGTGATTACGGTTGAAGATGTAGAAAGCATTCTTTCCCACAACAGAGAAGAAACTCCTGCAACTCTTTTTGAGGCCATGGCAGACGCTTCTTCTTCTCCTGCTGAACGGCTTGAGTCTGCAATGGGAATACTTCAGAAAATGCAGGGGTCAAAAAACTCTTCCGTTGCGGTGGAAACCATAGGCGGTCTTGCATACTGCTTTAGAACCTTACGCACATGGTTTAACATGCATGCAAACGGAGCTAATCCTTCCAAAAACGACTTAAGGGCAGCTGGCATAAGTGCAGGAAGAATCCCCATGTATCAGAATGCCTCCCGTGTTTGGTCTGCAGGAGAAGCCTCTTCTATTCTTGCCCTTCTTTCCTATACAGACATGAGATGCCGAGAGGACGGACGCCAAATGGAAGATGTGCATCTGTTCCGCATGATTTATTCCATCATCATTAAAAAAGGAATCTACTGCGCCTCTTACGAAAAATAGTTTTTGTATAAATTCCTGTTATATAACAGCTTTTAAATTGCATTTGTCGCATATAGGGTGTATCTTGTATGCAGGAGGTGCAACTATGAAAGCAACTAAACTTATTCTTACATGCATCACTTTTGGACTCGTGCTTGCCGGATTTGTTTCCTGCAAAGAAAAATCTTCTACCTCTGCGGAATCTTCCTCAGTTTCAAGACCTGGAGAACCACCTTCTGGAGAACGACCGTCGGGAACTCCTCCTTCCAAACCGGGAGAGGGCGGCGGTAAAGGAGGCGGCTTTGGCGGAGGTTCATCTTCTTCAGACATAGACTATTCCGGTGCTGTAGAAATTACTGCTAGCGAAAGTCAGAACGGAAAAACTTATGCGTCAGACACTGCTGACCAAAGCGCACTTCTTGTTGCCACTTCTGACAGCGTTACAATAACAAATCCCACTGTAACAAAAACAGGAAGTTCTAACGGCGGAGACAGCTGCAACTTTTACGGACTTAATGCGGCGGTTCTTGTAAAGGACGGAAGCACCACAACAATTACAGGTGGAACAATTACCTCTGATGCGTCTGGTGCAAACGGAGTGTTTTCTTACGGAGGCAACGGTGGCAAAAACGGCGGTGAAGGGGATGGTACAAAAGTAATCATTCGGGACACTACAATCACCACTACAGGAAGCGGTTCAGGCGGAATTATGACCACTGGCGGCGGAATTACTGAAGCCTATAATCTTACCGTTACCACAAACGGACAGTCTTCTGCAGCAATAAGAACAGACCGGGGTGGCGGAACTGTTACTGTTGACGGAGGAACATACACTTCAAACGGACTGGGGTCTCCTGCAATTTATTCAACGGCAGACATAACCGTTTCAAATGCAAGCCTTGTTTCAAACTTGTCTGAGGGTGTTTGCATTGAAGGAAAGAATTCTATTACGCTCAATAACTGTTCACTTACTGCAAATAACACAAAGCGTAACGGCAACGCAAAATTCCTAGACTCAATCATGATATATCAGTCAATGTCTGGGGATGCTGACAGCGGAACTTCTTCCTTTACCATGAACGGTGGAAGTCTTACAAGCAAAAGTGGACACATCTTCCATGTTACAAACACAAACGCTATAATCAGTTTGAGCGGAGTAAATCTTATAAACGAAGATGATGAAGACATTTTGCTTTCTGTCTGTGCTGACGGCTGGAACGGGGCTTCAAACATTGCAACACTTAACGCAGTAAGCCAGAAACTTGACGGAACAATTCTTGTGGGAAGCGATTCTACACTTACCTTTAATCTTTCTGACGGTTCAAGTTTTACCGGATGCATAAGCGGAACGATTTCAAATGCGGCAGGCGACAGTGTTTCTTCTTCTGTGGGAACAGTTAATGTTACGCTTGACAGCACCAGTACATGGACTCTTACTGCAGACACTTACATTACTTCGTTTACTGGCGACAGTTCTCGGGTTAACTCTAACGGTTATACGCTGTATGTAAACGGAAAAGCCCTTAGTGGAGTGAGCAGGTAAACAGTATTTCAATTTCTTTCTTGCATACGGACCGACTCTGTGCTAGTCTGTATGCATGGTAAAGAAAATATTTTCTGCATTTTTCTTCCTCCTTTTTATTTTGCTTCCTTTGTTTTCGGACGAGGGAAGCCTTGTCTTTTTACCAGAAGGTCTTGAACTTCCCCGAGCACTTTCTGACGAACATGACGGCGACCGTGAAGTTAGAACCCTTTCTGCCTTTACCCTGTGCTACCGGGAAAGTTACGAACTTGCGGAGTGGGTGGCCTACGAACTTACCCGCGAGGAACTTGAAAAAAATGTTTCTAGAAGCAATTCATTTAGACCAGATGCAGGAATTTCTACAGGCAGTGCCGAGCTAGATGACTATCGTAATTCAGGTTACGACAGGGGGCATCTTGCACCCAGTGGAGACATGCTTTTTAGCGCTCAGGCAAATGCAGACTGTTTTCTCTTAAGCAACATTACGCCTCAGAACGCTTCTTTTAACAGCGGCATTTGGAACGAACTTGAAAATCAGGTAAGGCGTTGGGCTGAACAGTATGGCCGCGTCTATGTAATAACAGGACCTGTCTTGGAAAAACCTGCGGAAGAATATGAGTCAATTGGGAAAAACAAAGTCGCCGTTCCCGAATACTTCTATAAAATCGTGCTGACTCCTCTTTATGCTGATGAAGAAGATGCTGCAAGTCCAGAAGACTGTGCAAAAATAATCGTAAGCGCCTACATAATTCCAAACAGAAAATGTGGCGAAAAATTCTGGTCTTACCGCGTGAGCGTAAGCGAAGTAGAAAGGCGTACAGGACTGGACTTTTTTTCTTTGCTAGACGCCCAACCTTACGCAAGAGAGTTTTTAAACTGAACCTCTGTGCACACTCTACTTGAATTGCACCCCTGTTTTGTGATACTATAATTCACTATGACTGCAAACGAATTACGCTCTAAATACATTGAATTTTTTAAGTCAAAAGGTCACGCTGCAATTAGCGGACAGAGCCTTATTCCCGAAAACGATCCGTCGGTTCTTTTTACCATGGCAGGAATGCATCCGCTCGTACCTTATCTTTTGGGCGAAAAACATCCTGCAGGAACTCGTCTTACCGACTATCAGAAATGTATTCGTACAGGAGACATTGACGAAGTTGGAGATCCCAGCCACCTTACCTGTTTTGAAATGTTGGGCAACTGGTCTTTGGGCGACTATTTTAAAAAAGAATCAATTGCATTCAGCTACGAATTCCTTACGAGCGAGAAATGGCTTGGCCTTGATCCAAGAAAAATCAGCGTAACGGTTTTTGCAGGAGACGAAAGCGCTCCCCGCGACGAAGAGGCTGCTGGTTACTGGAAGGCCAACGGAATTCCCGAAGACAAAATTGCATATCTTCCTGCAAGCGACAACTGGTGGGCAGCCGGTCCAACTGGTCCGTGCGGTCCCGATACAGAAATTTTCTACTGGGTTGGCGAAGGTCTTCCTCCTCTAGGTTCAAACAAGGGCACCGATAGCGCAAACTGGATGGAAATATGGAACAATGTCTTTATGCAGTACAATCGTGCAGAAGACGGTTCCCTTTCTAAACTGCCCAAGCAGAATGTTGACACGGGAATGGGACTTGAAAGAACCAACTGCATTTTGCAGGGAAAGACTAGCGTTTACCTTACCGAGGTGTTCCAGCCTATTATTGCAAAGATTGGTGAACTTTCTTCATATTCATATGGAAGCGACGAAGAAAAAGACAAGAGCGTACGCATTATAGCAGACCATATTCGTGCGGCCGTATTTATTTTGGGAGACCAGAGGGGCGTTACTCCGTCTAACTTAGGTGCAGGATATGTTCTTCGCAGAATTATCCGCAGGGCAATTAGGCATGGCAGAAAACTTGGCATAGAAAATTCCTTCCTTGCCCAGATTGCGGAAACAGTAATCGAAAACTTTAAAAATGCATATCCTGAACTTGAGCAGAACCATGAAAAAATAAAGGATGAGCTTACCAAGGAAGAAGAAAAGTTTGGCGACACCCTGCGTAAGGGCGAGGCAGAATTTCAGAAGCTTCTTCCCAACCTTATGAAGAATCCCAAAAAAGAAATTAGCGGAAAAGTTGCATTCCGTTTGTACGACACCTTTGGATTCCCTCTGGAACTTACAGAAGAACTTGGTGCGGAACACGGCTTTACTGTAGACAAGGAAGGCTTTAAGGAGGCCGAAAAAAAGCATCAGGAAGCGTCAAAGAGTCTTGATGCCGGTGCTGCAAAAGGCGGTCTTGCGGAACAGAGCGATGTTACCACAAAGTATCACACTGCAACGCACCTTCTTCAGCAGGCCCTTGTTCAGATTCTGGGGGATGAGGTTGCACAGAAGGGCAGCAACATAAACAACGAGCGCATGCGCTTTGACTTTACCTTTAGCCGTCCCATGACAAAAGAAGAAATTCAGCAGGTGGAAGACCTTGTTAATCAGAAAATAAAGGAAGACTTACCCGTTACCATGGAAGTTATGACCCTTGAAGAGGCCAAGGCAGAAGGTGCCCGTGCCCTCTTTACCAACAAGTATGGCGAAAGCGTAAAGGTCTATACCATTGGTCGTGATCCAAAGACTGACTGGTTCTCAAAGGAAGTTTGCGGAGGTCCCCATGTTCAGCATACGGCTCAGATTGGTGACTTTAAAATTCAGAAGGAACAGTCTTCTTCTGCAGGCGTACGAAGAATTCGTGCAGTAATAAGCGGTGGACTTCCTTTAGACGCCTAAAGCAGGGATTTGATCCATTTTCCGACTGTAACTAAAAACGGTCGGGGTGGTTATATCAGTAGACACAGGGAGTGGGGAAAAGCTCCATTTTCCATTACATTTGTATAGAGGTGTAAAAATGAAACGTGTTGTGATTGGAATTGCACTTATGTTCGGGATTGCTCTTTCTGCATTTGCGCAGAATGACCTGCAGCCCCTTGCTGTTGTAAAAGTGAATAAATCAGAAACCATTACATTGAAACAGCTTAAAACCCGTGTGGCATACACACTGCGCCAGTACGAGGCTTACGGAATAACATCGCTTACCGTAGACCAGAAGGAGCAGCTTCTTGAGACTTTGATTGACGAAAAACTGATTGTTCAGGCCGCTACCCGTGACGGAATTGCCGCATCTGTAACAGATACCATGGTTGATCAGGCCTTCCTTAATCAGATTGCTCAGAGCCTTGGCGTTCAGCTTACAGAAGCCCAGCTGTCTGACCTTATAAAGCAGCAGACTGGAAAGACCCTGCAGGAATACATCCTTTCCAATACAGGAATGACCCTTGCCGAGTTTAAGGCCAACCTTAAGAATCAGCTTATAATTCAGCAGTATGTCCTTGCAAAAAAGCAGAACGAAATTCAGTCTGTTTCGGCAACTGATGCAGAAATCCGTGCCTTCTACGACATGAACAAGCAGACATTTGTTCAGAGCGACATGATAAGCCTCTTTATCTTTGGCGTACCCAAGGGAAGCGATGCTGTTGCCGCCCGTGCCGCCGCTGTGGACTACCGCAACAAGTATGTGGCAAATCCCAGCATAAGCACCACTTGGAAGGCTTCTCCAGACAACGGAACAAAATTCTATGCCGAAGACCAGCTTATTCCCAAAAACACTTCTGCCCAGCAGCAGCTTGGATGGACTACAGAAAACTTTTCCAAACTGTTTGCAAGCAGCATAGGTTATGTAAGCGACATTACCGAAACTGCAACAAACTATCAGTTCTATGCCGTACTGAACAAGTATGACGCAAAAATGCTTTCTTTAAGCGATGTAATTCAGCCCAACACAACAGTTACCGTTTACGAATACATTCGCTCTGGACTTACCCAGAACAAGATAAGCGAATACTTGGGAACCGCCGCTCAGGCTCTTGCAGACGAGCTGAATACCTCAGCCAATGTGGAACGCAAGAAGACTGGAGACGAACTTAAGAAACTGCTTGAGGGCTGGTAATTTGTCACGCAGAAAAAGCAGAATACTTGCACTGCAGGCACTTTACTCTTACGATGTGGGGGGAGTGCCTGTTGACGAGCTCTTAAAATTTGAATGGGACTCTTTTGAAACGCTTCCTTCCGAATCAGAGGGGAGCGCTTCCCAGTCTGTACAGGACGCTGACTCTGACACCTACGACTTTGCACGAATCCTTGTTTCGGGAACAGTAAATCACCTAGAAGAAGTTGACTCCATTATAAGGAACCATCTTTCTTCTGGTTGGACAATGGAGCGCATGAACCGAGTGTCTCTTGCAATTTTGCGCCTTAGTGTCTATTCCCTTTTGTACTTTGAAGACATGCCTGCAACAATAGTAATCGATGAAGCAATCGATTTGGCAAAAGATTTTGGCATTGACGATTCCTTTAAGTTTATAAATGCCGTCCTTGACACAATTCGAAAAGAACGTGGACTGTAAAAAACTCCGCCGCAGTGTAAGTTTTTTCCTCATTTTTTTTACGCTGATTTTAGGCGCATCTTTTTTTTCCTCCTGTTCATCTCATTCAGAGGGGGCTTCCCTTACAAGGCGTCTTGACGAAGTTGATGCATTCATACAGGCAGGAGACACTGGCGAAGCGGTAAGGCTTTTAAAGGAGGCGTCTAAAGAGGCTTTTAGTGCCTATGCCAGAATAGGAATCTACAGGCGCTACATGCTTTTGGGCGAAACAGAATCCGCAGAAAAAACTCTTGTAAAAGGACTAAAAAAACTTCCTCAGAACGAAGAGCTTAGTGCGGTCTATGCAAATTTTCTCCTGCGTCGCAACAGACTGCTTGAAGCTGCCAGAGTGGCAAAGTGTCTTGAAGGCACTGCTTACGGTTCCCTTTATTCCGAGGCCGTGCTTCGTTTGGTAAGAACGGGAAGCATTTCTGTACAGGACGCCCTTAACGCACCAAAGAAAATAAAGAATGACAAAAAGCATCCCGTGCCTGCTCTTACCACACAGACTTTTAAAGACCCTGTATTAATTCCCCTTTATGCTGATGCATGGAAGGCTGGGCGTGACTGGAAGTGGCTTTCTAATGCGGTTACTCTTCTTATGCTAGAAGGAGACACCACCAATGCCGTTGCCCTAAAGCCAAAAACTCTAGAGAGTATGGAAGAAAAACTTCTGTGGGCTCTTGTGCTGTATGATTCAGGACTTTATGCTGATTCACTACAGGTTCTTTCTGGAGCCAGAGAGTCTCTTGTGCTTACGCCTTCTTCCCTTACCACGCTTTCGTCTTCTTCCCTTGCAGACAGAGAAAAGGTTGCCACTTACCTTGAACTGTGCGCTCTTCTTTCTGATGTCTACTACATTCTGGGAAGTGACGACGCTTCCGAAGAAGAGCGGTCTATTCTTATTTCTTCCCTTACAAACATAAATGAATCACTTTTGCCAGAAAACTTTCGTGCCACTGTTCTTCCCCTTGTCTACCTTAACAGCATTTCTCATGCAAGAATGCAGAACGAACCTGTAAGGGAATACGAACTTCTTTCTTACGCACTAAAAAACTTTCCGTCAAACCGTAATGTGCTTGCAGCCTTTGGTCAGTTTGCTCTAGATACTGCCGCCCGTCCTCCAGAAGACGAACTTCTTACCCAGCTAAGACAGGCAGGACTACGCACACAAAAAATGGAAGCCGATGACCTTGTGCCAGCCGTTGCACTGGAAGAAGCCCTTTCTTACATAGATGCCTCCCTTAAAAAAAGCAGGGATGTTCCCCTTGTGGTTTTGCGTGAGGAATTAAGAGATGCCTCTTCCCTAACTGACCGCGCGGAACTTAAGGCTAGCCGTGTATGGCTTTTACTAGAGCAGGAAGAAACAGGAACAAATACTTATCCGCCCGAAGTACTTTCTTACGCACTTTCAAGACTTATAAATTGCGGCTTTTACGATGAAGCCCACCAACTCTTTAACCGATGCATGACCGCTTCCTATGGTAAGGATTTTATTCCCTCCGAAGAACCCCAACTGATGGAACTTTGGGAACTGGAATATGCCGCCTACTTTGAGGGAACTTCTGGCAGTGCAAGAAACAGCCGCCGCCTGTATTCATACATTGCAGACCACTTTGCCGACAGGGCAGCTGTAATGCATTCCACAGGACAGAACGAAACAGTTGTAAACGCCCTTGTAAACCTTGCCCTTATTCAGGCCAGTACTGGAGAAGAAAAACTTGCCGTGGAAACTCTTAACATGGCCTCGGGTAAAACCGCCAGCATAAAGACAAAAGCCGAAATCCTCTACCGACTTGCAGTACTGCACAAGGGCCTTGGAGACAGCCGTAACGCCCAGCGTTCCCTCCAGTATGCCCTTACCTTGAATCCCTCTTTGGGAAAGGCCCACCTTCTGCAAAAAGAGCTGCAAAAATAATAGTAGCTGCCTCTGTTTAAATAAATTTTATGTGATTACTTTATCAGCGAAATAATTCCAAGTAGGTGAAGGCCGCTTTGAACTTACCGTGGAAGACATGGCGGAGCATGAGGACAGAAATGCAGGAGGAACTCTAACGGTGCAGTATCCACTTCTTCTAGGATTTTCTGAGTTTAACTTGCCAAGATTTTTATGCCCTCCTGTTGCTGCATTTTAAATAAATTTGACCTTTGCTAAGTTTTTTATTATATTCTAAGTAAATAAGTAATCACTTTTTTGGAGGATAGATATGAAAGTTAAGCCATTGGCAGACCGTGTTCTTGTTAAGCAGGCAGCGGCGGAAACTAAATCAGCAGGCGGAATCATTATTCCTGAAACTGCTCAGGAAAAGACCCAGCAGGCCACAGTAAAGGCTGTTGGTCCCGGAACCGAAAAGGAAAAAATCACCGTAAAGGTTGGCGATGTAGTTCTTTATGACAAATATGCTGGAACAAACATCAAAATTGACGGCGAGGACTACCTTATCCTTAAGAATGCGGACATTATTGCCGTAGTTGAGTAAATTTTAAGCATTATGCAGGGTGGGGAAGGCGACTGTCTTTCTTCACCCTGCTTTATTCTGTGGGTCAAAGTGACACACTTTTTACCATAACTTTATGTTATGAGAAAAAATGACCCACTTAAATCCCCCCTTAATCCATCTGACCATCTTTTCTGCGTAAAATCAGCATAAAAAAGCCTAAAATCAATAAAATTTCTCTTTTTAAGGTACTTGGCACAAAATCTGCTGTATATTAGGCATGGAGGCGCATATGTCTGGCAGCGATAACTTAATCAATACTTACCTTAAAGAAATCAACTCAATCCCCCTTCTGGATCGGGAGCAGGAAACCCAGCTTGCTGTAAAGGCGGCTCAGGGCGACAAGTTAGCCAGGGATGCCATTGTAAAGGCCAACCTACGCTTTGTAGTTAACATTGCAAAAAAATATCAGAACAGGGGCATAGAGCTTGCAGACCTTATAAGCGAAGGAAATGTGGGTCTTCTTACCGCCATAGACCACTTTGATGTAACAAAGGGCTACCACTTCATTTCCTATGCAGTATGGTGGATCCGCCAGAGCATACTTAAGGCCGTCTGCGAAAAGAGCAGGGCAATCCGTCTTCCCGTAAACAGGGCTTCGGAACTTGTTCAGATAGAAAAGGCAAAAAAGACTGTTTCTGGCAACAAGACTGAATCCGAAGAAATTGAGGAAGTGGGAAAACTTCTTGGCATGGAAAGCGCCCATGTTAGGGAAATGCTTGCAATCTCTCGCGAAATGATAAGCCTTGACGCTCCAGTTTCTTCTGCCGACTCAGAGACAATGACTGTTGGCGGTTCCATAGAAGATTCACGCTATGCCCTTCCTGCCGATGAAGCAGAAAAAGAAGCCCTTGAGCATGATATTGACTATGTTCTTAACACCCTTAAGCCCAACGAGGCAAAAGTGCTTAGGTTGCGCTATGGTTTGGGTGGAGGTCGTCCCATGTCGCTTAAAGAAGTGGGGCTTGCCTGCAATGTTACAAAAGAAAGAATCCGTCAGATAGAAAAGCGTGCCCTTGTTCGCATGCAGCATCCTGCCAGACTTTCACGGCTTGCAGACTATAGGGTTGCTTAACAGTTAAAAATATAAGGCAAAGTTTTTCTACAAGAAAAAACTAATTCTGCCCAGACTGTTGTCGTAAAAGGCTGAATGCGTCGTAACGCGCGGCAATAAGTGTGTCTTTGTCCTTTTCGAAGTCTGCAATGGAAAGCGAAAGAAATCCCGACTGCATGGTTCCCGTTACCTGGCCTGGTCCCCTAAGCTTTAAGTCTTCCTCTGCAATTACAAAACCGTCGCTGCTTTCGTGTAGTGCCTTCATGCGTGCAATTCCGTCTTCAGAGATGTTCTTTCCGTAAATTAAAAAACAGTATGACTGGCTGCTTCCTCGTCCAACCCGTCCCCTAAGCTGATGCAGTTCTGCAAGTCCAAACCTGTCGGCGTGCTCTATTACTATGCATGTTGCATTGGGAACATCAACGCCAACTTCTACAACAGTTGTGGCAACGAGCAGTTTTATTTTTCCAGCCCTAAAGTCATCAAGAATTTTATTCTGTTCCCCTTCCTCTATTTTTGAATGGATTAGGGCAAGTTTGTATTCTGGGTACACGCTTTTACTAAGATAGTCAAACATATCCTCCGCAGATTTTAGTCCCGAAGAATTTGATTCCTCGTCTTCTGCAATCCGTGGGTAGACAAAGTAGGCCTGATGCCCTTGTGCCAGTTCCTTACGCACTGCCTCATATGCGTTCTTTTCGTTGCCCATTACGCTAAGATAGGTTTTTATTGGCTTTCTTCCCAAAGGCATTGTCTTTATTACGCTTACATCCAAATCGCCAAAGACGGTAAGTGCCAGCGTTTGTGGTATGGGGGTGGCGCTCATCATTAGTACAGAAGGCATTATGCTTTTTGCTTCCGTACCCTGTCCTCTTGTTACCCGACCTTTTGCAATTATTGATTCTCTTTGCGTTACTCCAAACCTGTGCTGTTCGTCTATTACTGCAAGCCTAAGGTTCTGATAAATCGTACCCTGAGAAAATAGCGCATGGGTTCCTATTACAAGATTTATTTTGCCGTTTTTAAGGGAGTCTAAAAGGCGTCCTCGTCCTGCACTTTTTAAGTTTCCGGTAAGAAAGGCAACCTTTACATTTAGGGCTTCAAGCTGACGGGCGGCGTTTTCTGCATGCTGTCTAGCAAGCAATTCTGTTGGCGCCATTATTGCACACTGTCCGCCGTAGTCTATTACTCTAAGACAGGCAAAAAATGCTACAAGGGTTTTTCCTGCTCCTACATCACCCTGCAAGAGCCTCTGCATGCTAAAGGGATTTTTTGAAACTTTTTCTGGAGTTGTAACAAGAGTGTTCCGTTCGGTTTCGCTTCTGTCTATTTCTTCGTTCATGCAAGCAATAGCATTTTTCTGGTCAGCCGTAAGTGAAAAGGTAAGCCTTGCCATAAGCTGCTTCTGTTTAGGAGAAAGTTTTTTTGTAAACTCTTCGTCGCTTATATTTGCTTCTTTTTCTTTTTGCAAAGAACCTGTGCCGCCTTCAAGCATTTCTGTTTCGGAAGTTAAAGGCAGGCTTCCTCGGTGAGCAAGGGTTCGTTCTGCTAGCTTGTATTCAAACTGATACAGCTCTTCGTAAATAAGTGTGTGCCGGGCTTCTTCTGCTTCCTTAAGTGTCGCCGGTTCGTGTACAAGACGCAGTGCATCTTTTTTGTGGAGCAGTTTTCTTTTTTCAATAAGGCTCTGGGGCAATTCATCGTCTATTGCCTTTGCATACTGTCTTAATGCTGAACTTACCGCTTTACGGAATGTCTTTTGCGAAAGTCCTTCTGTAAGGGGATAAATGCTTATGATTCCGCTTCCGGGAATGGGGGCATTTTCGTAGTCAGAAAGATTTCCTTTGTGTGCTATTAGTGTGTATTCAAAACTGGAACTTTGCAGAGAGTTGTATTTTACTTCGAACTTTCCAGTTACAGCAATAATGCTTCCTTCTGGCAGGGCGTCCTTTAGAAAGGGTCTGTTGTATGCAATGAGCCATGCGTTTGCACTTCCGTCGCTTACGGCAATTTTAAGCGTCTTCATGCGGCCGTATCCAAAGTATTCGTGGGCCATTACTTTGCAGATGGTGTGCACTTTGGGCGCCTGAGCAAAGTCTTTTAGCGGAACCTTATGCGTCCTGTCTTCGTAGCTTTTGGGATAAGTGGAAAGTAGGTCTGCAATGGTAAAGATGTTTAGCCGTGCAAAAAGTTTTGCGCTAGCCTGTCCTATACCAGAGAGCGATTCCACTGATGTTTCAATTTCGGGCAGAGTCATTTTTTAAAACGGAATGGACTGAATCAAATTTGTAAGGAACGAAATTAAAAAGTTTCCAGCAACAAGAAGTACTAGCATCATGGCAAAGGCAATTATAAGTGCGGTCTTGTATTCCACTGTCTTTCCGTTAGAAAAAATGTTTGTCATGCGGTATACAAGAGGTTTTAGTGTGTAGTCTATTTGATTGACTATAAAGTTGTCGGAGTTTCCTTTGTTTACGCAGAGCATTATAAAGCGGATTAAAAGCAGAATCATAAAGAAAACTGCTATGGAATGAATCATGGTCCACACAATCTGAACAAGAAGGGCAAGAATTAGTCCAACAGTAACACGACCCTGATGGGAAAAACTTGTAAGCAACATTGAAACAGCACCTAAAAGGCAAAGAGCCAGGGCTGGAGAAAAATTAAGGTTTCCTACGGTAAGCCATTTTATGTTGCGAAAGAGGTTAAGGTATGGATCGCAGATGGAGGCAAGAAAATTTGTAAACTTGTTGTATGACATTCCCGGAATCCATGTAAGTAAAATCCTTATGAAGCACAGAAAAGTGTATACCGAAATTATTGCAGAAATAATTCTTAGAATTGTTGACATGCTGTAACCCCTTTGCTTTAGTTTAATCCGCCCAGACTTCTTCTACCTGATTCAGGTCCTGAACCTTGGCAAGAAATTCTGGCGTTGACGGTACAAGGAACTGGTTGTTTGCCTTTACGACATATGGAAGTCCCTTTACATCTATATGAAAATATAACTCACAAGTACCGTTTTCGACAATCAAAAAATCATATAAATTTGTTAATTCTTTTTGAACTGAAAAATTCGGAGTAAGCCTAATGTGGACTTTTGAAATCTGCTTCTTGCGCAGTTCTTCTGGGTCTTCAAGTTTTTCTACTATAAAGCTGGGACTTTCCCTAGAGGCATCCACTCTGCCACTGAATGCATATATTCCGTCAGAATGAAGTTTGTCCCGTAAAGTTTCCCATGTGTCCGAAAAGAATGTAATGTCTATAAGGCCTTTAAAGTCTGCAAGTTTTCCAAATGCCATGGGCTTGCCTGTTTTTGTCATTATGGGTCTTAGTTCCTGTAGCATTCCTATGGCAGTGTATTTTCTTCCTGTATTCTTATATTTCCAGGGTTTTTCTCCGCTCTGCTTTATGGCCTCGTTAAATGCTCTGGAAACTGCAGCGGCCTTTTCCATGGTGTCGCTTGTAAGGGTTGCGCTAGATTCAATTATGTCTCTCCAGTCGTCCAAAGGATGTCCTGAAACAAAGCAACCAATCAGTTCTTTTTCCAGATTCAATTTTTCCATAAGGGGGAACTCTTCCACATCTTCGTAAACATAGTCTGCAAATTCTTTTATGCCTGCTTCCTCAAAAAGACTTGCTTGTCCGTTGTTTGCCCCAAGTCGCTTTTTTTCTTCGTAAGAAATTATGCGCTCGTAGTTTACGATAAGGGTTGCCCTGTTTTTGTCCAGCTTGTCAAATCCGCCTGTCTTAATAAGAACTTCTATTGCTTTTTTGTTTACATCGTGAAAGTCTATGCGAGATGCAAAGTCTAGGAAAGATGTAAAGGGTCCGTTCTTCTTTCGTTCGTTTACAATGGCTTCTGCGGCTCCTGCACCCATTCCCTTTATGCCCATAAGTCCAAATACAATGCGTCCGTCAACAACATCAAAAATTTCTGCGGAGCGGTTTACATCTGGTGGGTCAACAGGGATTCCCATCTTGCGAGCTTCTTCTATGTATGCTGGAATCTTATCTGTGGAAGTAATTTCGTTGGTAAGGTTTGCGGCCATAAATTCTGCCGGGCGGTTTGCCTTAAGCCAGCCTGTTCTGTATGCAACAACGGAATATGCGGCGGCGTGACTTTTGTTAAATCCGTAGCCTGCAAAGGGAACCATTATTTCAAAAATCTCACCGGCATGTTCTTCGGTAAAGCCTTGCTTTACTGCACCCTCTATAAATTCCTTTTTCTTGCCCATAAGGACTTCTGGCTTTTTCTTACCCATTGCACGGCGAAGCATGTCTGCGGCACCAAGACTGAATCCTGCAATTTTTTGGGAGACCTGCATAACCTGTTCCTGATAGACCATAACGCCATAGGTTTCTTTAAGGATGTCCTCAAGACAGGGGTCGGGGTAATGTATTTTTTCTGGATGCCACTTGCCTTCAATGTACTGGGGAATGTAATCCATTGGTCCAGGCCTGTAAAGGGCGTTCAAAGCTACAAGTTCTTCTATGCACCGGGGCTTTGCTTGCCTAAGGATTTTCTGCATGCCCGGAGACTCAAACTGGAATACAGCAACAGTGTCTCCTCGGCTAAAGAGGTCGAATGTCTTTTCGTCTGTTTCGCTTACTTCGTCTGCATGAAATTCAGGTTCGCCTTCCTTTCTGTGCTTGTTGATTATGTCTTCTGCATAACGGATTAAAGAAAGTGTCTTTAGTCCCAAGTAGTCAAACTTAACAAGTCCGCATGGTTCTATAATGTCCATGGTGTACTGAACAGCTGTGTTTCCTGTTTTTGCATCGTGGAATACAGGCGCCCAGTTGGGAAGAGCGGTAAGGCCTATTACCATTCCTGAGGCGTGAAGTCCTGTGTTGCGGTTTACATTTTCAAGTTTAAAGCAGAGTTCAAATAGTTTTTGGTAGCGAGGGTCGTCCTTGTAGGGAATAAGTTGACCGTTGTCGGGGTGTCCTTCGTCAGGGGGATTGAATGCATCCTTTAGTTTTGCCTTTGGGTTGTCGGGAATGCATTTTTTAAGCATGTTTACTTCGCTTAGGGGAATGTCAAGAACTCGTCCTACATCAGCAATTACGGCCTTGGGCTTTAGGGTTCCAAATGTTACGATGTGTCCTACTTGCGGCTCTCCGTACAAATCAACTGTATGCTCAATAATCCTCTGGCGAAATTCGAAGTCCATGTCAACATCAAAGTCTGGCATAGAAACGCGTTCTGGGTTAAGGAATCGTTCAAAAATCAGCTTGTAGCGGAATGGGTCAATGTCGGTAATTGTCATTGCATAGGCGACAAGACTTCCTGCACCAGAACCTCGTCCGGGACCAATGGGGATTTTATTTTTCTTTGACCAGTTGATAAATTCCCAAACAATAAGAAAGTATCCCGAGAATCCCATTTTAAAAATAATGCCCAGTTCGTATTCCGCTCGCTCACGGATTTCTGGTGTTATTTCCTTGTAGCGTTTTTTTAGTCCTTCTTCAACAAGGTAGCGCACATAGTCGTCCTGATTTTGTGTGTAGTCTTCGTGCTTTTGGAATTCTTTGGGAAGTTCAAATCTTGGAAGACATGACTTAAGTTCCTGAGTCTTAAACTGAGGAATGGTAAGGTCGCACATGGATGCAATTTTTAAAGTGTTTTCCATTGCCTCGGGACAGTCTGGAAAAAGCAGGGCCATTTCCTGCTCAGTTTTCATGTACCACTGGTCACCGTCAAAGTGCATGCGGTTGCGGTCTTTCATTAGTTTTTTTGTTCCGATGCATACAAGGGCATCTTGGGCTTCCGCATCTTCACGCCTACAGTAGTGAATGTCATTTGTAACTACAAGGGGAATGTCCAAATCTCGGGCAAGCTTTATAAGTTTTGGCGCTACTGTCTTCTGGTCTTCCAGACCGTGATCCTGAAGTTCTATATAGTAATGGTCAGGACCAAAAAGTTCCTTATATTTTTTTGCGGTACTGTAGGCTCTTTCTTCATCCCCATACAAAAGTGCCTGAGGAATTTCGCCTTGAATGCAGGCGCTAAGGCAGATGATTCCTTCGTGGTAGCGCTGCAGTAGTTCAAAGTCAATGCGGGGTTTGTAATACATTCCTTCTGTATAGGCGATTGAAGACAGCCAGCTTAGGTTTTTGTAGCCTGTTTCATTTTGCGCTATAAGGATAAGGTGGTAACTGTATTTCTTTTTTCCGTTGCGAGAGTAGGGCAGTTCGTTTTTTTCTGTGTGGCTTCCTTCCGAAACATAAAACTCTTCTCCGCAGAGGGGATTTATTCCGTTTACATGACAGAGCTTTTCAAAGTTTAACACGCCAAACATGTTGCCGTGGTCGGTAAGGGCCAGAGCCTTCATGTTAAGTTCCTTTGCCCTAGCTACAAGAGTGTCTAGTTTACTTGCGCCGTCCAAAAGTGAATAGTCGGAGTGAACATGGAGGTGTACGAATTTGCTTTCTGGTGTGCCATCCGGTGCATCGGGAAAAACATGATAGTCTGCCATGAAACAACTCCTTTTTAAACTGTGCGCCAGTAAAAAAACAGGCACCGTATTTGTTTTACAGTGCCTGTAGTATACAGTAAAAATCGGGTTATGGTAAGTGCTTGCCTTTGGGGCTAACGGCGCTGTCCTCCCCGAACTCCTCTGTTACCGCCCATGCCGCCTCTTGGACCTTGGCCCATGTTGTCCTCAAAGCCCTCTGGTGGCTCTGGTGGAAGACCGTCCTGACCTTCAAAACCACCCATGCCGTTTGCAGCGTTTCTGCCGCCTCCAAAGCCTGCTCCAAATCCGCCTGCCACACTGCCAAGTGTGTAAACATATGTGCCGGCTGTTGTAGTAATTGTGCCAGTTGATTTTCCACCGCTTACAGAAGGAAGGGTAGTGTAAACTCCGTTAAGTTTTGTTCCTCCGCTTGCAGTAACTCCACTGTAGACTGTATAGGTTTTTCCTGCTTCAAATTCTGGTGAACTTAGGGTAATGATTCCGTAGCTTGAAGCTCCACTGGGAATGTCAAAGGCAAACACCGTCTTTCCGCTTTCGTCCTTTATGGCCATTGTTGTTCCTGCGCTTCCTGCATAGCTCTGTGCAAGTACAAATGCAATCTGCTTGCTACTGGTATTTTCTGTAGAAGCGTATGCGTGAGAAGAGCCGCTTATGCCAACAGAAAGACCACCTGTAAATGTAAGAACTCCGTCGCAGTCAAATCCGTCTTCGCTACCCATGGGTGCAAGGGTAACAATTGTTCCGCCAGAAATGTTTATGTCTCCGTTGGAATCTATTGCATCAGCCTGTGTGGCATACAGGTAAATTTCTCCACCGGTAATGTTCACATATCCTGAACCGTCAAGGCTTGCATTAAGCGCGTCGTCCGTGGTGTTTACCGTAATTTTTCCGCCAGTAATTATAACACCTGTTTTTCCTTCAATTCCTTCTGGTGAACAGCTTGCGGTTTCGGTTACAGAAATTCCGTCCACATCGTAATAGGTAATTGTTCTAGGATTCATGTCATCGTCTACCACAGTGTCTGTTGTTTTTACGCTTATGGTTCCCCCTGTAATCATTACAACTGGATTAGGATCATCTTCCGTGCTGTCTGTTTCTGCATCGTCATCAATGTCCCACTTTGCACTAATTGCTTTTCCCGTGCTGTTAATGTTTATTGTGCCTCCGCTTATGTAAATGTAGCCCTTTCCTTTTCCGTCAGAACTTTCGTCTCCTTCTACAATGATTCCCCTGCTGTTGTCGTTGGGGTGGGCAGAGTTAGTTCCTGTGCCTGTAATGTTAAGGACTCCGTCATCCATTACAAATCCGTTAAGGCTTCTTACTGCAGACCGTCCTCCGTTGTTTACGGTAATTGTTCCTCCAAAGATTCTAATGTAGTCCTTTGAGTATATTCCGTGCTTGTAGCTTTCTGTTACATTAAGTGAACCTGTTCCGCTTACAAGGAGTGCACCCTTTGTGTAAAGAGTTCCCTTGGTGTCGCTTCCTTCTGCCCAATTCTGCGTAAGTTCTGCGCCGTCTTCTACAGTGCCTTTGAAAGAAGATGTGTAGTAATCAGTGCCTTCTGCTTTGCTGTAGCCCGTGCCGTATGACCTTCCGTCGGTAAGGCTGTTTGTTCCCTCAAGTACAAGGAAGGTGCGCGAGGCCTTGCTTACATTTATGGCCGGATAGTTTCCGCTAGAAATTGAAACACCCTGCAGGGTAAGAACAATGTCGGCATTTTTGGCAGGAACAATTTCCACTTCTCCCTTGGAAAGGCTTCCCGTCAGCGTAATGTTTAGAGCGTCCTTTGTTGCAGATGTGTCAATTGTAACATATGTGCTACCGTCGCCTTTTGTTTCCTTTGTGGCAGTAATTTCGTCTGTAAGGGTAATGCTTGAACTTGCGCTTGAAGCAAAGTCAGAAAGGTTAAGGGTAACATCTTTTTTTATGCTTAGGGTAGAAATATCGTCTTCGTCCTTTACAAGGAGGCTTGTGTCTACTGTAAGAATAGAAGCCGTGTCGTCAGAGTTGGTTTTTCCTGCTCCAAAGTTTCCTCCCTTACCCTGAGAAAAATCGGGGCGGTTAAACTGATTCTGCTGCATTCTGTCCCCTCCGCTCAAATTCTGGGAGCAGGCTGGAACTGCAAAAACAAGCAGTGATAAAATGGCAATAAAAGTAAATCTTCGTGCTTTCATAGTGGCACCTCCTGCTCATAAAAATACACCCTTATTGCAAGGAATGGAATAACAGGCTTGTTATATAACAGAAAGTTATTTATAATAGTACATTATGGAAAATGAAGTAACCGTAACGCCCGAAAAAAAGTTTGAAAAAAACTCCAGAAAAAAATCAAAAAAGAAGCGCAACTTTTTTGTTCGCTTCCTGCTGTTTATTTTAAAGCTCATTCTTGCCCTGCTGATTATTTTTATTGCATGGTGCACATACAGTGCCATAGAAAAAAAACAGTCACTTGCAATGCTGCCGCAAAACTATTCCCTGTATGTCCACACCGATTCCGCATGGGATGCCCTTGAACCAATGCTTGACCTTCAGGCTGCAGACATGTTCCTTTCTGACGAACCCTTTGTTCAGTTTAGATCACTCTTCATGTCATTCCGTTCTTCTCCCCTTCGCAGAAATAAAATTGTTTCACTCCTTGCTTCAAGAAAAGTTGATGCTGGATTGTATGAAGGTAACGTTGCAGAAAATTTTGTTGCGGTGGTAGACATGGGAGTTCTTTCTGCCTTTACCCGACCTGCTGAATTTATTCTTCCCCACTTTACGATTGAAAATGTCTCCTACATAAAGAATTCTGACTCTTCCTACTTTACCTACGACAATAAGGGAACACTCTATTACATAAAGCCTTATCACAACATGCTGATTGTAAGCCCAAGCCCAGAACTTTTTGCACAAGCTCTTACTGCAAACAATGATGCTTCCTACACAAAAGAAGAACGCGAACTTCTTACGCAAAAAAGCAAAGAACCAATCCGCCTTGTTGTAGATGCAAAGTCTCTTGCTCTTTCCTTTGTTGGCGAAGATCCTCTTCTTTCTCAGTTTGCAAAACTCATAGACGAAGAAACCCTTAGCGTAGTTTCCTTTGGAATTTCTGACAGCGAAATAAATGTAAGCGCAAATGTGCCTTTCTCTGTGCCAGAAGACAATTCCATTTCCTTACTGGTAAGTCGCAATTCTACCATGCCGTCACTTTTAAGCCGCATGAGCGACATAGTCCAGTACTACACTATGCTTAATGCAGGTTCCCTTGAAGACTTAAAGAATGCTCTCTTTCCCTATGTGCCTGCCGACAAGAATATAGACAGCCTTTGGAAAACTGCGGAATCTCTCTGTAGAACATTCTTTTCTGTTTCTCTGGAAGATTTGATTTTCTCATGGACGGGAACAGAATTTGCCGCAATGGGTGTAGAAGGACAGAATGATCCCGTGTTTGTTCTTCAGGTAAAGGACGAAGCCCAAAGGCAATATGTCTTTGATAAAATAATTTCTTCAATCATCATAAACAGCGACAACAGTCTGATTATAGACGGTGTGCGCATTCCCCGACTGCAACTTCCTTCCTTCCTGCAGAATCTTTTGGGTGCCTTTAACATTCAGGTTCCCATGCCCTACTATATGGAACTCGAAGGCTACCTTTATCTTTCAGAGTCTGCCGAAGCTCTGTCTTCAATTCATTCAACAGTAACCGATGGAAGACGCATTGCAAAGAACGACAACTGGAAGGTTGTTTCTTCAAATATGTCGGCTCTTAGCACAGTAAGTTTGTTCTACAATCTTGAGCGGAGCATTCCATTCTTTATTCGAAGCAACGAAACTTTCTCAAAAATACTCCAGCTTTATTCCATAGGAAGATGCGACATCCGCATTAACGGTTCCACACTTTCTGTCCAGCTTAATGCTGTTGCACGGCGCTCTGGAGATTTGCGTTCCATTCCCGGCTTCCCAATTTCTTTAAAGGGTAAGAGCGATTCCATTCTGCTTGCAGAAGAAGGTGCAAAGTCTGGCGCCGTGTTTTGGGTAGAAGATTCAAAGATTGTAAACTCTCTAGAAGTTTCTTCAATGAAGCAATACACGGCTCCACTTGCCGACCCCTGTACAATTACCGCCGCAAATCCTGCAGGAAAAAATGACGGTGTACTGTGGGCCCTTACTGACGAGGGTGCAGTCTATCTTCTTACCCGAGAACTTGAATGCATTTCACCTTTCCCTGTTCTTACTGGTGAGCGTCCGACCGCAACTGCTTCCGCCTATGGTGCAGGAATAGTCTTCCCTTCAGAAAGTGGAGACCTTGTTTTTGTAGACCGCACCGGCTCTGTAAAGAATGTTCCTGTAGGCATTACAGGTAGCGTAAAATCTGCTCCTACAGTTTGCGACAATACAGTTGTTCTTTATGACAAGAGTTTTGTAGGAAAAATCCGCGTAGTTCAGAATGAAAAGGAAAACGAAATTCTTTATCCACTTTCTGTTCCCGGCATTGCCTATGGTTCTCCTGCCGTAATTTCAAAAAACGGTTCAACCTACATTGCGTTTGTTACTCAGGCAGGTTCTCTTTCTGTCTGGAAGGACGGAGAGCTTGTTGACGGATTTCCCAAAAAACTTGACGGAGTCTTCTATCTGAATGTGGCCGCATCCGCTTCTTACTTCTATGCAGTTTCTGCTGATGCAAGGCTTTACCGCATTGGCCTTGACGGTTCTCTTCTTTCTGTTGACATTCCCATGAGCACTGCCCGTGAAGGAACCCTTAGCGTACAGTCTCCTTCGGGTAACGAGATTGAAAATGTTTATGTTTGTGCCGACGGAAATTTAATCTACGGATTTAATTCTGAACTGGAACTTATTTCTGGCTTCCCCATTGTGGGCTGGGGACTTCCTGCTTTTGCCGATGTAAACGGTGACAACAGTCCTGACTGTTTTGCCCTTACCATAAACGGAAACCTTAACGCATGGAATTTGAGGTAATAGTATGAAAAAGATTTTTGGTGCAGTGCTTCTTGCAGCATTGTTTGTTTCCTGTTCTTCACTTCAGCAGGATGTAGTTATTTCTTCCGAACAGCTTATACATCAGGAAGATGTAGTTTCAATCGAAACGATTCTTGCAAAACTTGATGCGGATGCAATCATGGGGGTAAATGTAGAAAACCGAACCAGACTTTGCAATGCCCTTCTTACTCAGATTGATGAAGCGTTTGAATCTTCTGGTATGCAGAAACAGCTTCAGTCTAGACTTTACGCCCTTCAGGGAAGAGTCTATCTTTTAATGGGCCGAAAAAACGATGCCCGTTCCTGCTACGATGCTGCGCTTAGAAGTTCAAAGGGTGATGCTCAGGCTGCTGTTTTAGGAAGCCGTCTTGGACTTGTGGCCGAGGTTGACTCAAAGACTAGTCTTGCTCAGTCCAACCAGAAGTCTCTTCTTGTTCTTGAGGGCGGATTAAAAAACTACGGCGAGGGAAACTATCTTGATGCCCTTGCAAAAATGGATGAGGCTTTTATTTCCCTTGATTCATTTTATAAAATTGCATATCAGGATGTGCGTAACAGTGCATGGTCCCTTCGTTCAGTTTCTGCTTCTTCAAACGATGCAGTCCTCTTAAAAGTTGTAACGGTTTCCGACATTGCCCAAATTGCAAGACTGAATACAAATGTGATTACGGCCTATGCAGGTTCAAAGGAACTTTCTTCTTCCGAGCTTTATTCCATTCTTAGCAAGGCAGGATTTTTTTCTCCTGTTTCTGCCGGCACTTCTGACGCTTCGTTGATTCCCCTTCCTTCTGATAAGGCAAGCAGAATTCTATGCGCTCGCTTTTTGTGGAACCTGTATACAACAAGAAAGACCAACCGCAAGTCTGCAACAGCATATTCTTCCGCCTATGCACAGATGGGAGAGGCTTCTCCAGTTGCAGATGTTCCAGTTGATTCTCCAGACTTTGATGCTGTTCTTGGCTGTGTAGAAAACGAACTGATGGACCTTCCAGACGGAGAGCATTTCTTTCCTGATAAAACTGTTTCTGGTGTAGAGTTTAAAACTTGGGTTTCAAAAATAAAATAGAATGTTTCCTCCCTTTGACCAAGAGAAGGCAAAAAAAATATGCCTTTCCATGCTTGAAGATTTGAAAAATAAAAAACTTATCCTTGAGCAGTGTTCAAAAAATAAGTCTGCTGACAGAACTCCCGGCATTATGCTGGGGACTTTGGTCTGCACGGATTCTGAAAAAAAGGAAATTGTTTTAAAGGCTGCCTCTGGAATAAGCAGGACACTTAAATATGCGGATAAAGAATTTTCTGACGGCTCAATCTTTGTTCCTCCAGTTGTTGCTCAGAAAAAAATTGATGAGGCTCTTTTAAAAAATGATGAGATCATTCATGTTCTTACCAGACGGATTGACGAGGCAAAGAAATCTGGGAATGAAGAACTTTATGCTGAACTAAAAAAACAGAGAGAGACTCTGACTACAGAATCCCTTTTGAATGTGTTTTCCCTTTATGACTTTTGCTGTGCCGACGGAAAAATGCGTTCTCTGCTTTCTATATGTGGCTCTTCACTTCCTCCCACAGGAACTGGTGACTGCTGCGAAATAAAACTTTTGCACTACGCCTTTCTTCATAAGCTTACGCCTCTTAGCATGTGCCAAATGTTTTATTCGCTAACGGGGGAAGATGGCCGTCACACGGGCGAAGTATATCCCCCTTGTGACGAGCGGTGCGGACTCTTGCTTCCTTCTATGCTTGGATTGGAAATAGTCTACCGAGACAGTGACATTATTGTGGTAAACAAGCAGAGCGGACTTTTAAGTGTACCGGGCAGGGGAGAAGACAAACAGGACTGCATTGTAAGCCGGGTAAGACGCCTTTTCCCAAACTGCATTGTTCAACCTTCGGTGCATCGTCTTGATATGGAAACAAGTGGACTTATGGTTCTTGCCTTTACAAAAGAGGCGCACAAAATTCTTTCCAGACAGTTTGAAGACGGCCTTGTAAAAAAAGAATATGAAGCCTTACTGGACGGAGTTCTTGCCCAAAAGGGAATTGCTTCAGAGGGAAGCATGGAACTGTTTTTTCGCCTTGACATAGAAAATCGTCCCCATCAGATCTGGGATTCTGAATACGGAAAATGCTCTCTTACTCAGTGGCAGATTCTGCGCACGGAACGCTACTCCCTTGCAGAAAAAAAGGCCCGTCCTGTTACAAGAGTCAGATTTATTCCTCACACAGGACGCACCCATCAGCTTAGGCTTGCAAGTGCCGACAGTCACGGCTTTGGAGTTCCCATTGTAGGAGATAGCCTGTACGGAAAGTGTGACGAAGGAGAGCGACTCTGCCTTCATGCCACAAGTCTTTCTTTTATTCATCCTGTTACAGGCGAAGACATGCACTTTAAAAGCAGGGCTCCTTTTTAGAAAGTGTACTGATAACCTACACCGAGTGAAAAACGATCTGTTACTCCGTATTCTTCAAAATTAACAAGACCTAAATCATACGAAAAATCAACAAGTATATTTCCTGTTCCTGCTTTGAATAAAGCAAAAACATCACTGGCAAGACTAAAATCTACGATGTCAAATAATCCAATTCCAACTCCTGCGCCAAGACTAAAACTTTCACTAAAAGCGTAAGTAAATGTGACCGGAAGTCTCATATCAAAGTAAAATCCAAATTTAGGAATCTGTACCAGACCTCCGATTTCAGGCCTTATTCCTATTTTTGCTTTTTCATTTGCAAATTCAACAAAATTTATTCCGGCAAATACCGAGATGTCTGCACCGCCAATGAGCGAATTTGTATACTCATGTGTATATGCAAAACTTGCACCAGCTTTGCCTCCTACAGAAAATTCAACTGCACTTGCAGTTCCAACCGCAACTGTCAATGCTATAAGCACTGCAACAATTTTTTTCATAAAATTCTCCTTGGATTCTTTTAGTCTTTGGGCGAAGTCTAGTGTAGCAAGACTTCGCCCAAAGGAATTTGTCAATTCCTTTGCCTAGTGTACACTAGGCAAATTTTTAGAGAGGGGGCTTACACCGAAAGGGGCGCATGTGTCCATCTGCCTAACAAAAAAATTATTTGCCTTTGCGCAAAAAAAAAGTTATATTTAAAACATGGATAAGGCACTTATTTTAGGAAAGGCCGCCTCGGATAACAAGCTTGAACTTAGCGACCCTTCTTCCATTATGGCAACGGCACTTCAGTTCCAGCAGCTTTTCATGTTGTACGAAAGTGGAATAAAGCAGATTACTACAAAACTTGAAATTCTGGATGACGAGTTTGCAAGCAAGCATCAGCGCAATCCCATAGAAAACATTACCAGCAGAATAAAGGAGCCAGTAAGCATTGCTGAAAAACTTGAACGCAAGGGACTTGCCGTTACCATAGACAACATGGTTAACCGTCTGTACGACATTGCAGGAATCAGGGTAACATGCCCCTTTATAAGTGATGTGTATCGGGTAATGCAACTGCTTTTGCAACAGGACGACATTGAACTTGTGGAATTAAAGGACTACATAAAAAATCCCAAACCCTCGGGATACAGAAGCCTTCATGCGGTGGTAAAAGTCTGCGTCTACTTTAGCGATCAGAAGAGGGACATTCCCGTGGAAATTCAGATTAGAACTATTGCAATGGATTTTTGGGCAAGTCTTGAACATCAGTTGCATTACAAAAAGGACTTTCCCATGCCAGACAATGTAAGCGAAGAGTTAAAGTCTATAGCCGAAACCATTACCAATACAGATATCCGTATGCAGGAACTGGCCAAGCACATTCCCGGCTTTGTGGACTACAGTGCTGAAGAAAACTTTCTGTAACTTTTTGCTGTTGAAACTTTGCAGTCGTAGTGGTAGACTGTGGCACAAGAGGTTCAGCCATGAAGAAAATTATAAGCGGAAAAGTCCGCGAAGTTTATGATTTGGAAGACGGCCGCATGGTGATTGTAACGACCGATCGCATTTCTGCATTTGATGTAATCCTTCCTACGATGATTACCGACAAGGGCAAGGTCTTGAACGCACTTTCCAACTTTTGGTTTGGATACACGAAAGACATTGTAAAGAACCACATGATTTCCTCTGACCTTAAGGATATGCCTTCTGAATTCCAAAAGCCAGAATTTGAGGGACGCACCATTCTAGTAAAAAAATTAAAGATGATTCCTTACGAGGTGATTGTAAGGGGATATATGTTTGGAAGCATGTACGAGGCTTACAAAAAGGGTGAGCCTTTCCTTGGTCACAAGTTTGACAAGGAATACCAGCAGGCAGAACGCCTTGCAGAACCCATTGTAACTCCTTCTACAAAAGCAAAAGAGGGACATGACATAAATGTTACCCTCCAGTACATGAAGGACGACCTGGGGGATGAACTGGGAACAAAAATTGAAAAGGCAGCACTTGCAGTTTACAAAAAATGCTATGAACATGCTGCAAAGAACGGCATTATTATTGCTGACACTAAGTTTGAATTTGGACTGGACGAAAATGGAGACCTCGTTCTTGCGGATGAAGTACTTACGCCTGATTCAAGCCGTTTCTGGAACGCTGCCACTTACAGGGTTGGAACAAGTCCTGCAAGTTACGATAAGCAGTTTGTACGCGACTGGCTTAAGGACAACAACCTTGCTGGAGACCCCAACATTAAGAGCATTCCTCAAGACATTGTTGCAAAAACCGCGGCTCTCTACAAAGAGTGTCAGGAACGAATTTGTAAATAAAAACACAATTCGCTAAACATAAAAGCCCTGCTTCTAACCGCTTACGGAAAGAAACAGGGCGTTTTTTGTTTGTTCAGGACTGAATTAAATGTCGTCAAGAACGGAATAGTCTTTTTCCAGATATCCGCCGAAGACCCAGCCTGAAACTGTAGAACCGTCAACAGAGGTTACATCGCTTACATAATACCAGGGTGCGGTTTTACCGTCTATTGTTTCGGTGTTAACTGTCATTTCGATTGCGTTAAACAGCATCCTGTAGCCAAGCTGACCGACAATCTTGCTCTTTGTACTGGCCTTTTCCCTTATGTTGAGATATGAGCCGTCATTTTCGGTGTAGTAGAACGGGGCTGGAGTGTTTACATCCCGTGTTCCTTCAGAAGCCAGATCATAAACTTGGGCGTATTCATCAGGAATGTTAGATGTAAGGTTTGAAAGCATGGCGTCAGAAACATTCAGTTCCTTTATGTTTTCCAAAAGCTCTGCCTGTGTTGCTTCGTCTTTGCTTGATTCTGCTGCCTTTAGAATTCGTGCGGCGGTAAGGTCGTCCTTTTCTGTCGTTACATTGTCACGCCTTACATAGCATGTGCGTGCTGAGTACAGGTTTTCGTCAAAGTAGGCTATCTGCAAAAATCCTGCCGTGATTGTGGCTACGGGTTTTATTACCGCAATAAATGTAAGGGCGTTTAAAGCCTTTGTGCGAGGGTCTGCCAATGAGGGAGTGTTGTATACTGCACAGGAAGTAAGTGTTACGCCTTTTCGAGCATTTGCGGCAAAGCGTCCGCTTATGATGTAGAAGTCGTTCCCGTTGTAAATGCATTTTACAAAGGTAAGCATTGTCTTGTCTTTTGAAGTAGTCCATGTGGCTTTTTCAGAAACAAGTTCCTTATCGTTTGTGTAGACTGAAATTTCTGTTCCTGCTGGTACAGAACTTTTGTATTCCATCATGCCCTCGGATTTTTTTACCCAGAGGGAACAGTCGTCCTGAAGTACAACAGCCGGTGCCGTTGAGTTGGCAGCGTAACATGAAAATCCTGCTGCAAGACAAAGTGCAATCGTAAGAATTAATTTTTTTGTCTTCATTATTTGTCCCTCCATTGTGAGTCCTGCTCTTCAAGTGATTTTTCCAGTTCTGCTATTACGGCCTCGTCTGCATTTTGTTCCCTAAGCTGTATGATTTTTGCCTTTAGCTGAGAGCAAAGAACCCTGTTGCTACTGGCTGAAAGTTTGTTAGCCTTTACATAGCCAGTTACAGTTCCGTCGGTCTGGTCGTAAAGCTGAATGTGGGCAAAAAGGTTTGCATACTCGTAGTTTGCAGTGTCAGGTGACTCGTTAAAGACTGCAACAATGGTTCCTTCCGAAAGATGGCGTGTGCTTGTTGCTGCAAGATCGGGCGTGCGGTAAACAGAAACATCATCCTCAATTACCGTTTGTGCGCTGGCGTTTATGGCAAGGGCATATTCCTGAACCCACCATGATTCTTCTGCATCAGGATGGAAGACGCGGTAAAAGTTACGCTTTCCTCCGTCACTAGTTCTTACAACATCTTTTGCAAACTCAAATTCTGTGGAGCCATCGTCTGCTTTTGTTCCGTACACCTGGACTGTTGTTCCGGGAACTGCATAGAGTGCCCAGTCCATTTTGCCTTCTGCATTTAGGTTCCAGTAGGAGCCGTCAAGAATTACGGCGTTTGTCAAAACTGTTTCTTTTTTTACAGCTTCAGTCTGCTGACTACTTGTTGCTGTTGTAGTCTCTTCTTTTTTGCCGCATCCTGCAAGTGCAATGCATGCAAGGGCACATGCGGCCGCCAAGGGTAAGAATTTTTTCATATCTACCTCATAAGTTATCTTTAATGATGTCAGTTGCTAGGTCCAACAATTTCTGATGCATAAGCACCAAAAATCCAGCCGTCAACAGGAGAAGTAATGTGCATCCAGTGGGCTCCCATTCCGTCAATGAATTCAAGGGCCATATTTCCGCCTTCGCTTATAACTACATCTCCGTGATGAAGCTGGGCAATGACATTCCCTCCTGCATTGATTCCGGGCTTGTCACGGACATTGATTGCAGAACCGTCATCGCTTACGATTGTAAACTTTTTGTTGCCGTGCCAGTATTCACCATAGGAAGACAGATCGTCTACTTCTGGCTTTTCTTCAAACATGGCATCAACGGCCAGCAACATGGTGTAGCTGATTTCAAGTTCGCCAATATTTAAGAGCAGTTCGCTGCGCTTTGCCTCGTCAGATTCTGCAAGGGCTGCCTTAGCAATGCGGGCAGCGGTAACATCGTCTCTGGTCGTACTGAATTTGGAACTAAGCATGAATCCCCTTCGTACCGAGTATGCGTTTTCGTCAAACCAGTAGACGCGGTAGAAGTAATAGTCTTGGTCACCATACAGCAGCAATGCAGGAATTTCCTTAAATGTTTTGTCTATGACAATAAGGGTCATGGCAGAAACTTTTTTTGCGCGGACATCTGCAAGGTTTGGAGAGTTGTATGCGGCACAGTCGGCATAAACTACTCCCGTGCTGATTGATTCGCCATATGCAAAGCGGTTCTGAATGATGTAGTAGTCCGTGTCTTTGTAGGCACATTTTACAAAGAGCAGATTAGACTTGTCTTTTGAAGTTGTCCATGTTGCCTTTTCACTAACGGGTTTTCCGTTTTCCATGTAAACTTCTATTTCTGTTCCTGGTTCAATGGTAAGGGCATATTCCATCATTCCTTCGGATTTTTTTGTCCACAGAGAGCAGTCTTTTTGCAATGCAATTCCTTTCTGCTTTGAGTCTGCAAATGCTACGCATGCTGTAATCAGACACAAGAATATGGTTAAAAGAATTTTTCTGTTCATCATAATTATCTCCACATATAATTGGCAAGGTTGCCGCGAGAGTCATAAAGTTCTTCAAGGACGGCCACATCGTAATTCTTAACCTGATCCTTGTCGTTGCACTTTTTATCCATCTGTGAATAGGCAAGAAGTTCTGGCCTTTGGTCAACATAGGAATTGCGTACATAGCCTGTTATGGTTCCGTCTTTTTTGTCGTAGAACTGAATGTGGGTAAACTTGTCCGCATAGTCGTAGGTGGCAAGGTCTGGCTCTTCGTTGAAGCACGCAACTATTGTAAAATCGTCCAGATTGCGGTATCCGGTTGCGGCAAGGTCGGGGACCTTGTACAGAGAGGCGCACTTTCCGTCTTCTTCGCAGTAGATTGTTGCGGGGTGGGCGTTAAGCGCAATGGAGTATTCCTGAACCCAATAGTCTTCCCTCATTTCTGGAATGTATACATGATAGAAGTTGCGCTTTGCACCGTCTGTGGTACGCACGACATCCTTTAGCATTTCGTAGTCAGGGTTTGTATCTGGGCTTGCGCTTGCAAATGCCTGAACTGAAACTCCGGGAACTGAATACTGAACCCAATCCATTTGGCCTTCTTCGTTCAAAGTCCAATAGGAACCGTCAAGGAGAACGGAATCTATAGTTACAGTGTACTTTGGTGCTGCTTCCTGTACTTGTAAAACCTCTCCTCCTGTCTGCTGACTACTTGTTGCTGCTGTAGTCTCTTCTTTTTTGCCGCATCCTGTAAATGCAATGCATGCAAGGGCACATGCGGCCGCCAAGGGTAAGAATTTTTTCATATCTACCTCATAAGAATGGTGAAAATAGCTTGCAGAAAGACCAGAAGGCTCTGGCTAAAATTGGTTTTTTATCATAATAGTCAACGCCTATTTCTTCGCTGACTGCAAGGTCTGTGTCAAAAACTGACTGGCACTTTTCGGAAAATTTTCTGTCGTAAAAAATAACATTCTGTTCAAAGTGCAGGGTAAAGCTTCTGTTGTCTATGTTCGTGGTTCCGATTGAACTTAACTCGCTGTCGGTAACAATCAGTTTTGAATGAATAAATCCTGGATAAAGATGAATGTGAATTCCTTCCCTAAGGGCCTGTCTTGCAAATTCTGAGGAGGCAGCCTTCATGAAAAATTTGTCCCAGTCTCTTGGTATAATGACATGAACTTCGACCCCTGTGTGAGATGCAATTTTTAACGCGGTATAAAACTGTTCGTCTGGAGTAAAGTAGGGCGTTTCTATGCAGACTGTTTTTTTTGCTCCCATAATCATGCGGATAAAAGCGTCTTCTATTTTGCCCTTGTTTTCGTCATCGGGACCTGCGTTTAAAAGCTGAGTAAAAATTGAACCGTGGGCAAAAAGTTCCGGAGCGATTTTTCTTATTGTTTCGCTTTCGTCGTGCTGACGGTAAATTTCTGTAACCAGTTCCTGAGGAAAATATTGCTGAATTTTTTCTTCTGTCTTTGTCCTCTTGTGCCATGCGTCCAAAGAATGCCAGTCAATTAAAAAGCGGCTTTGCAGATCAAGAACTATGTCTCCCGACAGTTTTACAACAGTGTCACGCCAGTTTAGTTTTCTGTGCTTTGAACGGTTTGCATATTCATCGCCTATGTTTATTCCACCAAGATAGGCTATGCGGGAATCTATGACGGTAAGTTTCTTGTGGTTCCTGTGGTTCAGCGTAAGAGGAAGTCCAATGCGAATCTGATAGAATGGTCTTGCGCTTCCGCCTGCGTTGTTAAGCCTTCTGAAAAATCTTGTGGGCGTAAGAATGGAACCTAGATCATCGTAAATGAGTTTTACAGAAACACCTTCCTTTGCCTTGCGACAAAGAATTTCCATAATCCTCTTTCCAATTGCGTCCTTGTGGAAAATAAAGTATTCCATGTGGATTGATTCTGATGCGCTTTCCAACTGGGTGCACAGGTCTTCAAAAAAAGTGTCTCCCCCTAAAAAGAGATGGGGTTCGTTTGCGGTAAGAAGGGGACAGTTGCCTTTTTCAAGGTTCATGTTAATCAAGGGAAGGTAGTCTTCCTTTATGTGCTTGGTAATCCGTTCGTCTGGGGAGGAAAGAAGTTTTCTTTGTTCGTCAAATAAGGGCTTTGCCTTTTCGTGAACATACCTGTTTATTTCTCGCATGCTCCTGTTACCGGCAAAGAAGTTTCCGCTTAATAGAAGGTAGAGGATTATTCCAACGCCTGGCAGAAAAGCAAGGACTAAAATCCATGCAAAGCGTCTGGTGGATTCCTTTCGTTCAAAAAACAGAATGAAGAAAATGAAGGCATAGTCTATCGCATAAATGATAAACTGCACCAGAGCCGGTATGTTCAACGTTCTTTCCATATTGCAAAGTATACAGGATAACGCACTGTTATGCTAGACTTTTTTTCTGCGTTACTGATGTTCTGCTTCTTCCTCGTCTTCTAGCAGACTGTGTTCTCTAAAGCTGAAGTATTCTGTTGTGGTTAGAATTATGTGGTCAAGAAAGGCGATTCCTAAATAGTCAGAGGCCACTCTTAGCCGTCTTGTGGTTTCCCTGTCTGCATTGCTGGGGTAACAGTTTCCGCCGGGATGGTTGTGGCAGCATATTATTGCCGAGGCGTGCTGCTGAACTGCTTCTGCAAAAACTTCTCGGGGATGCACCAAAGTCTTTGAAGTTGTGCCTATGGAAATGACGCGAATGTCAAGAATTTCTCTTGCGCCAGAAAGTGTTACGCAGACGAAGTGTTCTTTTTTGTGCAGGGCATAGTGTTTTACATAGGGAATTACTTCCGATGTGGAGTTGATCGTGGCCTGCTTGTAAAGGTAGTGCCTTCGCCCAAATTCAAGGGCGGCCGCTATGGAAAGGGAGCGGTTTATGCCAAGACCTTCCACTTGGGTAAGGTTTTGAACGAGGTCTCTTCCGTCGCTGCATTCTATTACCGCAAGGGCGTTTTGCGCAAGTTCCGAAACAGGTACTCCCCTTGTTCCGCTGCCCAGAATTAGCATGAGGAGTTCTCTGTCAGAAGGAAAGCGAATTCCGTTTGCCAGCGTAAGCTCCCGGATGTCCGGCTTTTTTTTCTCTGCCGTAAGCAAAGAAGGTTTTGTCTGTGTAAGAATAATTTCTTCTGTCATATCACTTATGTATATGACGAGTTTTGCAAAAATTGCTATCTTTTATTGAACCTGCTCAACAATTTCACGCAAAAGTCCCAAAGAAAGTCCCCTGTCGCTGGTAATGGCGTAGGAATATGCTCCATCGTGCCAAACCGCAACATTTGTCTTTCCTGCTTTTCCCCTAGATTCAACCTGAAGTCCGTTTATGATTAGGGTCATGGATTCGTCATAGCTGTTGTAGTCGCCGCTAATGTCTCCAGAATCCTTTGCCTTGCGTATTCTTATTTCGTCGCTTGAGTCAGAAATGTTGGGGTAGATTACTTCAATCATCTTGCCCGAAATTGCCCTGTACACTTGAGCAGGGTAAATGCTACTTATCTCTTCAGGTGCAAGAAGTGAAAATCCTGCTGCCTTTTCTGCAGCCTCTATTTTTGCA
Source organism: uncultured Treponema sp. (assembly GCA_937894335.1). Taxonomy (GTDB): domain Bacteria; phylum Spirochaetota; class Spirochaetia; order Treponematales; family Treponemataceae; genus Treponema_D. The sequence goes on from CALCRU010000070.1 coordinate 84,460, forward strand.
TAGTCTCCGAAAGGGTTTGCCATTTGGACCATGGAGTCCTCCTCCGAATTTTTTTGTGCCGAATCTGTTGTTGCGCATGAAGAAAGAAGAGCCGCGCCTGCCAAAGCTGCTGCCGTCAGTATGCCAAGAGTCTTTTTCATGTTTGCCTCCTAATTTTTAGTATACAGTAACTATTTGACTTATGTCAAAGTGGAGGGTATAATGGTTGCATGAGCCTGGAAGAAACCTGTTTTGATTTTGAGCAGACCAAAACTTGGAAGACAACTGTATTTTCTCTACTTGTTGCATTTGTTTGTGTGGGTGCTGTAGTTCCAGCGGCGTTAAAAGGCTCCTTTGATGTTGGTCCCTATGACACTACCCTTTATAGCGCCTACCTTAGCCTTTTGCCCCTTCTTTTGCTTTCTGCCATTGTCGGGTTCGAGCCTGCCGCCCTTGCCTGCTACACACTTATGCTTGTCAAATGCTTTTATATAAAAAACTTTGACTATACTTCATGCGTTTTTGTTCTTGCCGTTACCTGCGCATGGTTTGCCTCAATTAACGGTTGGTTCAAGTCCATCATACTTTCGGTTTGTGCCGCATGCCTTTACTCATTTACATTGGGCGGGCTGAGGGCTTTGGTTCACGAACTTGTGGTGGGCAATGGATTAAGCTCCTTTAGTTTCTACACCTTTATGTATGAATGCGGACGGATGGCTCCCACTGCCGTTCTTTCTTGTACGCTGACATTTATTTACATGAAGTTTGCCCCTGAAAAACTGAAACTCTTTTTTAGGGGTAGTTTTCCCTACAGCAAGAAGTTTGAATCATATGAAAATCTGGTTCATGCAGACGGGAAGAAACACACACACATGGAGTCAAAAATCCTTGTGGCGACATTTGGAAAGACTGTGCTCGCATGCATTTGTGCAGGTGCCTTTTCTGCTATACTTCTCCAGACTAGTGGGATGGAAAAAGTTATTTACTATTCCGAAGAACATGGTCGGCTCTTCATGCCCTATCATGCCGTGTCTTTCTGCGTTCGCTTCTTCCTCCTTATGCTTATCGCTTCCGTTCCTATAATGGTCGCCATAAAAAAATTCTTTGCCTATAAAATCATTTCGCCCATAGTAAGAATGTCCCAGTTTATGCGAGGATTTGAACGCACCACAGACAAGAGACGAAAGGAATATGTTCGCCTCTTGCATCAGCTTAAGGTTAATTCTCATGACGAACTTGCAGATTTGTTCCATTCAATAGACCGCTCTATTTCAGAAATAAACATCTTTATAGAGGCCCTAGAACACGATCAGAAACTTTCAGAAGACTTGCGTGTGGCCCAGGCTTCCAATGAGGCAAAGTCTACCTTCCTTTCCAACATGAGCCACGAAATCAGAACGCCTATAAATAGCGTCCTTGGTTTTGACGAAATGATTCTTAGGGAATGCCACGACCCCAACATAATCGGCTATGCAAATGATATAAAGAATTCTGGAAAGATTCTTCTTAACCTTGTAAACGATATTCTAGACTTTTCAAAAATCGAAGCTGGTAAGATGGAAATTATTCCCGTGGAGTACGAACTGTCGTCAATACTCAACGATTTGGTAAACATGATTTCAATCCGTGCAATGGAAAAGAATCTTGAATTCAATGTTGACATAGACGAAAACACTCCCCACCTCCTGTTTGGCGACGAGATGCGCATAAAGCAGGTTATTTTGAACATACTTACAAATGCTGTAAAATATACCAGACAGGGTTCTGTAACTTTCCGAGTGGGCTACGAAAAAGTAAGCAGCCAGCACATAATGCTTACGGTTCATGTAGTTGACACCGGCATAGGAATTAAGGCAGACGAACTGCAAAAGATGTTCAAGCCCTTTGAGCGTGTAGACGAAGTGCGCAACAGGACAATCGAAGGCACTGGTCTTGGTATGAGTATTATCCGCGGTCTACTGCAGCAGATGAACAGCGGCCTTGAGGTAAGAAGTGAATACGGAAAGGGGTCGGACTTTTCTTTTTCAATTCGGCAGAGGGTTATTTCGTGGGGCCCCTTGGGAAACTTTACCGTCCGTTACGAAGAGTCTCTTGAAAAGAAGGAAGACTATCAGGAACTCTTCCGCGCTCCTACTGCAAAAGTCATTGTTGTGGACGACACAAAGCTTAACCTTACTGTCTTCTGCGGACTTTTAAAAAATACTGGAATAAAAATAGACACTGTGGAAAGCGGTCCCGAAATGCTGGATAAAGTAAAGGAAAAGGACTACGACATGCTTTTTATAGACCACCGCATGCCCGACATGGACGGAATAGAAGCACTGCATGCCCTTAAGGAAATGGACGACAACCATAACGCCCATGTTCCAACTGTTGCCCTTACTGCAAATGCAATCAACGGTGCTAGGGAAATGTATTTAAGCGAAGGATTTACAGACTATCTTTCCAAACCCATTAACAGCCGCGAACTGGAAAAGATGCTTATGAAGTATCTGCCTTCAGAAAAACTTTCCATAGTGCATGAAGAAAAACTTGCGCCTGAACTTTATGAAACTCCCGTAAACCGTTCTGAAGTTTCTGAGTTTGCAAGTATAGAAGGAATTGATGCTGCGGTGGCCCTTACCAACTGTAACACGGCAGAAGTTCTTCGTTCCGCCCTTAAGGATTTTTACGACGCAATTCCGTCAAAGTCATTCAGTATAGAAAACCTTTGGCGCGAAAAAAAGATTAGAGATTACACGGTTTTGGTTCATGCCCTAAAGTCTTCTTCACGCCTTATAGGAGCACTTTCTCTTTCAAAGGCCGCAGAATATCTTGAGCAGTGCGGAGACGACGGCAACCTAGCAGAAATTGACGCAAAGACTCCCTCTCTGTTGGCGGAATACAGAAGCTACAAGGACAAGCTGGAACCCTACTTTGTACTTAAAAACTCAGGCGGAATGCAGGAAAAGGAACAGAAAGAAAAGCCTGTAATTACTGCGGAAGAATTTGAGGAAGCCATGACCGGAATCCGTGATTTTGTTGACATGGCGGATTTTTCTAATGCTCAAGAAATCCTTAATCAGATGGAGAACTTTACCATAGGAAGCGAATTTGCAAAAAAATATGCAGATGTAAAGCTAATGGTGGAAATGGTAGACCGTAACGGAGTTCTGGAAATTCTTGGAAAGAACTAAGGAAACGCTGATTAACAAGCCGTTTTCTTGAAAAAGGCGTTTTCTCAAAAAAAAT
>CALCRU010000071.1 GCA_937894335.1 uncultured Treponema sp.
CGGGCTTTTAAACTCGACGGCAACCTCAAGTTACAGTTTTTAGAGGTTGCCTTATATATATAAGGTAAAGGAGCGCATATGAATTATTTTACAAAGCAATGGAGCGAACTTACCTTTGCTGATAACTTTATCTTCTGCAAGGTCATGCAGGACGAATCTCTCTGTAAGGAAATGATAGAAACCCTGTTGGGCATAGAAATAAAGAGGTTGGTATATACCGACACTGAGCATCAAATTGAATCCTACTACGGGTCACGGGGAATCCGCCTTGATGTGTATGTGGAAGGTGAGCACGAAGGAGAACTGAAGGTTTTTGACTTGGAAATGCAGACTGGCAACTATGACGACCTTATGTTGCGTACAAGGTATTATCAGAGTCTTGCCGATTCAAGGACTACAAGGAGGAGGACTCTGTTTAAAAACCTTAGGGAAACCTTTATTATCTTTATATGCAAGGATGATCCCTTCGGATTGGGCTTACCCTGCTATACAAAGTATGCTGGCTTTTTGGAATCAGATGCCATAAAGTATAATGACAAAACTCACGCTCTGTTTTATAATGCAAGTGCATGGGAAAAGGAAGGTCGAAAAAATGTGGGGGCGGTTTTGCGTTTTATTGCACAGAACAAGGCAACCTCAGAATTTTCGTCTCGGCTGGAAGATTCTGTTCAGTATGCAAAGTCAACCCCGGAGCAGGAGAAGGAATACATGTATTTTATAGATGCACTGGAAGAAGCTAAGGAAGAGGTTCGCGAAGCCGCATGGGCGGAAGGTCTGTCTGCAGGGCGGGCAGAAGGAATGGCCGCTGGAAGGGCAGAAGGGAAGGCTGCAGGAAGGGCTGAAGGTCGAATTGAAGGTGTGGTTGCAGGAAAAATAGAAAAGGCAAAGGAGGCTGACCGGAATTTAAAGCAGAGCGGTGTTGATGTGGACATAATCTCAAAATGCGTTGGTTTAAGTCTGGAAGAAATTGAACGCCTTTAATCTGTCTGGCATTCCACTGTTTGCAAATTTTTTGCGCTTGGTATAGTATAGTTCCATGGCAACTAAAAAAAAGCCTCCCGTTAAAAAAAACGTCTCATCAAAAAAAAACAGGAGTAAGACTCGCAAAAAGACAAAAAAGCCCAAGGTTAAACTTGACGCCCGAAAAGTCCTTACCCTTGCCGCCGCCATTGTTACGGTTAGCCTTGTCTGTCTTTTAGGAGTTGGACTTGTAAAGCCTGCCCTTGAAAATTTGTTTTCCAGTGCAAAGACCCAATCCTACGATGCAGAAAAAACAGAAACTCTTCCAGAGAAAAAAGAGTCTGAAGTAAAACAGCCTGCCGTTACGGTTGCGGAGTCAGATCAAAAGCCTGAGTCTGCTTCAAAGCCAGAAAAATCAGAGTCGACTTCAAAAACAGAAGTTCCTGCAAAGACTGAAGTAAAGGCAGAAGAAAAAACAGAAAAAAAAGCAGAAGAAAAAAGTGTCACGCAAAAGGAAGAGGACCAGAAAAAAACTGAACAGACGACACCTACCGTTACTGAAAAAACAAAGTTTGAAATTCCCAAGGCAAAAAACGGTGCAAGACTTGTCTTTGTAATTGATGATGCTGGACTGAATGTTAACAATGTAAAAAAATATACGGAGTTGCCCTTTCCAATTACCATTGCTGTGCTTCCCAAACTTTCCCATTCAAAGGACTGCGCTTGGGTGGTGCGTTCTGCTGGTAAGGAACTTATTCTTCATCAGCCCATGCAGAGCGTCAACCTGAACATAAATCCTGGAGAGGGTGCTATAAAGCCCGACATGTCTGGTTCGGAAATTTCTGCGACACTTAAGGAAAATCTTTCTGAAATAGGTCCAAATGTAAAGGGGTTTAACAATCACGAAGGTTCGCTCATAACGGAAGACCTTAACAAGATGACTTTTGTTCTGGGAACTGCTAAAGAAGAGGGCGTTTATTTTTTGGACTCGCGGACTTCGGTAAACAGTCAGGCGGTTCAAGCTGCACTAGAGCATGACATGACCATTGTGGAACGGAATGCTCCCTTTCTTGATAACACTGTTACCAGAGAGGCCATGCTTGCGGAACTGCTTAAGGGGCTTGATGTTGCAAACCGTGACGGATATGCTGTCATAATAGGACATGTGGACAAGTCGGTTAACATTTTGCCAAAGCTGCTTGCAGAAATATATCCCTACCTTGTTGAAGCTGGATATTCTTTTGCAACACCCAGCATGCTGTTAAATTGGTAGCCGCACTGATTTTTTTAGTAAGTTTATGACGCGACATCCATGTCGCTAAGGATGGAGACAATATGAAGGTTTTAGGAATAGAAAGTTCTTGTGACGAAACTGCTGCGGCTGTGGTTGAAGACGGACGGAACATTTTGAGCAATGTGGTTGCCACTCAGATTCCTTTTCATGAAGTGTACAAAGGAGTTGTACCTGAGATTGCAAGCCGTAAGCATGCGGAATGGATTTTGCCTGTAGTGCGACAGGCTCTGGAGCAGGCCCAGCTTTCCCTTTCTGATATTGATGCTGTTGCGGCAACCAACAGACCAGGACTCATGGGCTCACTTTTAGTGGGATTGAGTTTCGGAAAGACTCTTGCATGGTCTTCTGGGAAACCCTTTATTGCAATAAACCACATGCTGGGTCATATGTACGCTGCCCATCTTGTAAACGACATTCCTTATCCCTACCTAGGGCTTCTGGTAAGCGGTGGCCACAGCATAATTGCAAAGGTAAACGGCTTTGACGATCTGGAAGTTTTGGGAACAACTATAGATGACAGTGTGGGTGAAGCCTTTGACAAAGTTGCAAAGTTTTACAATCTGGGATATCCAGGGGGAGTGATTATAGACAGGCTTTCCAAGGAGGGCGATTCTTCCGCATATTCTTTCCCAGTTCCCAAAATGGAAAAGGGAGACCATCGTTACGATGTTTCCTTTAGCGGATTAAAAACTGCCGTCATCCATCAGTCCGAAATGTTCTTGAATAAGGGAGCTCAGGCAAGCATACCGAATCTTGCGGCCTCTTTCCAAGAAACAGCATGTCGTACTTTAGTGTCACGACTTTTGCGCGCAGTAGAAGATACTGGCCTTACGACTGTTGTTGCAGGTGGCGGTGTAGCAGCAAATTCTCGGCTAAGAGCTATGTTTGCAGAACATACAGAACTTAATTGCATTTTTCCACCCTTGAAGTTGTGCGGAGATAACGGTGCTATGATAGCAGGAGTTGCATACCATTTCTTAAAGCGAGGTGACACTTCTCCGTTGAACACGACAGCATGCGCTCGTATTCCTCAGTTTAAGAGGGGACTTGCAAATCTTGAATCATTCGGCAGGCGGTAGGGTTATTTTTCAAGAAGAAGAAGATATTCTTTGTTTTCTTTGTCACTTGCCCATTCATTGGTCCAAGTCATTCTATGCTAAGCCCTTTGTCCAGACAAAAAATCTGAAAATTAACGAATTTAAGCAGC
>CALCRU010000072.1 GCA_937894335.1 uncultured Treponema sp.
CGGGCGTGTTCCCGGCTTTAATTAACCCCTGCCATTTACACAGAATTTATGACAGTGTCTTTTAATAACTTCTAGGACAGCCCCTTTTCTTTTACTTGGCTAGAATTTTCCTTTGGAAAATTCTAGCAGTTTACATATGTGGCTTCATCGAAAGATGGAGCCCTTTTCATTTCTTGACGAGAATTTTCCAAAGGAAAATTCTCGCAGTTAGCCTAAGAGGGTGAAACTTTTTCTTACTTACAAAAAGAAAGTTTTCATGTGGCCTTTGCCTTTTACCTCTACATCCACGCCCTCGCTGTAGGTAAAGAGGTCCTTGGTTTGCTGGTAAGTGGTCTCGGTTACATGAATGCGCATTGGTTCACCAGTACTTTCCATACGGCTTGCAACATTCACTGTGTCGCCCCAAATGTCGTAGATGAACTTTGATTTTCCTATAACTCCTGCAATAAGGTTTCCTGTATTTATGCCAATCCTCATGTGAACCTTTACGGCGGAAGTTCTGTTAAAGTCCTCCACATCCTTAAGAATTCCCTGTGCAAAGCGAATCATTTTTGCGACACCGTCTCTGTCGACTTTCTCGGTAAGTCCGCATGCTGCCATGTAGGCGTCACCAATTGTCTTTATTTTTTCTATGCCTTCTGCCTTTGCCCTCATGTCGCATCTAGAAATGATTGTGTTCAACATGGTAACAACTTCTTCTGCAGACATGCCGTCGCTCATTTTTGTAAAGCCAACAATGTCGGTGAACATAACCGTTACATTGGGAAACTTTTTAGCTATGGTCTTGTCAGGGTGTTCTGTAAGTTCCCTTGCAACATCTTGAGGCAGAATGTTAAGGAGCAGTCTTTCTGACTTTTCCTTTTCCATGTTAAGGTCGTGAGTTCGTTCTTCAACCTTTTGTTCCAGTTCCTGCTGGTATTTTTTCATGCTGTGGATTTTATACTGTACCGCACTGAATACCACCAGTCCTATAATTAGAACTAAAAGAACCCAGAACCAAATCTGCTGCCAGAAGTAGGGCTTCTTTACAATTATTACAGGAACGGAAGGCTCGCTTGTAATTCCGTCGTTGTTTTGCGACATTACTGTAAACTCGTAAGTTCCCGGCTTAATGTTGGTGTAGGAAACAGTGCGGATTGAAGCCCAGTCTGAATATTCGTTTTCAAATCCGTGGAGCCTAAAGCTAAACTGTACCTTATCCGAGGCGACAAAACTTAATCCCGTAAACTTTATGGAAAGACGCTTTGCCGAAGGAGGAAGCACAATTTTTTCTCCGTGATATTCGTAAGTGGTATTGTCTATGGTGTATTCCTGAATTTCTATTTGCGGTGCAATCTGATTCTTGCCAGCTTTTACTGGATCATAAATTGCAAATCCGTCTACAAGGGTAAACCATATGCGTCCGTGGGAATCTTTCTGAGAATATGAGGTAGAGTTTGCTCCGCCTGTTACAAGTCCATCTGAGCGTCCGTAGTACTGCACATTAAACTTTGTTCGCTCACCAGAAGCAACAGCCTGCATGTCGTCCATTTTTGCAGAAAGAATGCCCTTGTTGGTAAGCATCCATGCGTTGCCTGCAAAGTCTGTTATAAGCTGGAAGACGCTGTCTGTACCCAAACCGTTTGTGGAGTTGAAGTTTGCAAAACGGTTTTCTTCTTCGTAAAACTTTGAGAGTCCTGTTCCTGTACCTATCCAGATGTGACCGTCATCCTGCTCTGAAATTTTAAATATTACATTTCCTGCAAGTCCGTCATCTGTGCTATAGTGCTTTACAATCTGATGGTCTTTTAGAATGAAGATTCCGCCTCCGTTTGTTCCTACCCAAATCTGATTTTTTGAATCTTCATAAAGCCACATGATATAGTCGTTGTCTAGTCCGTCCGCTCGCTTTAGGGTCTTTAAGATTCCGTCTTTTTGTATTATGGTAAGGCCCATTGCCGTTCCTGCATAAATGTCTCCGTTAGAGGCTTTTATGGAAACACGGCAGCGGTTGCCTGCAATGCCATCGTCAACTGACCATGCGCGGATTTTGTTCTGGGGAGAAACGCATATCTGTGGCTTGTCCAAAGAAAATGTGGAAATGAGCAGTTCGTTGTCTTTAGTAAGACCCACATGCCTTACCCTTAGATTCTTGCAGAATTCCGTTACTTCATTTTCTATAAACTGATTGTCCTTATAGCATGCAACTCCAGAGTCTGTTCCAATCCAGGTAACGCCCCTTCTTTCGTCTTCGCAGATTGCATTTACGCTTAAGCCCATGTTTACTGTTCTGAATTTTCCAAGGCTAAGCTTCATAAGTCCGCCACGGTTTAATCCAATCCAGATGTTTCCTTCTTTGTCTTCTAGAATCGCAGTAAGTCCGTCATCCGGTAGTCCATTTTGTGTGTCGTAGTAAGTGTACATTCCGTTTTGAAGAATGGTAAGACCACTGTCTGTTGCAAACCAGTAGGCTCCGTTCCGGTCCTGTATTATTGAGTTTACGGTTGAACCGTCCTGATGGCTGTGCCCAATGTCATAAAGGGTTTCTTCTCCGTCCTTAATTCTTATGGCATAGTGGGGGGCTACTCCAAACCAGTAGGCTCCGTTCTTGTCCTGATTTACAGAAAACACCAGTGAGTTTTCAATTTTAGTTATTCCAGTGTATTTTTCTATCTTAGAATTTGAGATGACATACAGCTGATTTTCTGTTCCTGTTGTTATCCAGATTCTGCCTACATTGTCGCAAAAAAGGCGGACAATCAGAAGATTTTGAAATTCTGGTTCCCTTAACATTTCGGGTACTACAACTTCTTGTTCAGGAGTAATGTAGCAGAGTCCAACCGCAGTTCCAATCCATATGTTGTGGGAAAAATCTTCGCATATTGCATTTATCTTGTTGTTGGGAAGACCGTCTGCCGTAGTGAATTTTTTTAGTCCTCCGTTGGGTTCCATGCATGTTACGCCTTCGTCGTTGTGGCCTACCCAAAGGTTTCCTGCTTCGTCCTGAAAGAGTGCGTGTACGGAAGCAAACTCGTATTTTTCGTCAACAGCCCTGTTGAATACGGTAAACTCAACTCCATCAAAGCGTACCAGTCCGTCGTAAGTTCCAATGTAGATGTATCCTTTCTGATCTTGTAGAAGGGAAGTTACAGTCATGCCTGGAAGACCGTCTTCTGTTGTCCAATTCTTGCTCACATATTCGTTGATGAAACTCTGATCAACACCCATCACCTGCTGCGCCTGTGCAGAGGTTAATGCAAAAGTAAGCAGTAAAAAAAATGCTAGTGTAGAAAGAAAATGTTTCATGGATGAATGATACAGCAAAATATGCAAAAAGTAAACATAAGTTCATATATGTGCTCTGAATGCATCATGGGTCAGCTCGGGTAAGCGCTTACATTTCTTGCTGATATGTTGTATACTTGCACCATGAAAAAGGTTGTGTTTTTTCTTGCTTTCTTATTTTCTACCGCGCTTTCTTTTGCGGCCTCGTGGACTGTTACTGCTGTAAACGAAGGTGAAAATCCCTCACGAACATATTCCCTTGATGAGCGAAATTGGACTGTCAGGGTCTACGAAAACAGCAGTGGCTGGAATGTTTCTGATGAAGATTCCCTGTTTGAATACATGGCTTCGGTTTTGTACGGCTATGAATTTACAGAAAGACACTACTATGCAGAAAAAGTTTATGGCTCCACTGAAGAAATTGAAACTGTGCTTTACTTTCTTGAGGAAGTGTTTGGCTCTTCCGTCTGCGAAGGAAAGGATTTCTTTGCAAGTTCCATAAACGAGTATATTGAAGAAGATGGTTCGGGAGTTGTAATAATGGAGTGGCAGTACGCCGCGTCAGGTTCTGTTCCTGTTACCTATATAATTTTTGTTCCCGTAGAAGGCGTTCTGTAGGGTGAAAAAAAACCGCGACAAGGATGTCGCAGTCAATCACTTAACTCCATGCATTTTGCAAAACTTGAGTAATAAAAATTACAGGAGATAGACTTTATTAAGAAGAAGCAAGGGTAAAAAAAACCGCGACAAGGATGTCGCGGTCAATCACTTACTCTAAAGTCGTCAAGTTTTGACTCTGGCAAAACTTGAGAAATAAAAATTACAGGAGGTAATTTTTATTTCGTTGCCCCAGGAATCTTCTTCTCGAATTCGGGATTTCCGTGTGTGTAGCGAGGCAAAAGTTTTGGAGAAACTACATCGCTAGTAATTCCAGCAGAAGCACGTTCTTTTTCAAAGTCTTTTACATGCTGCAAAGACAGTTTTGCAGTGTCGGTCAACTGAATATCTTTGAACATTTTTCCAGCTTCAATACCTGCTTCGCGACCGAATACCACAACATCAAGAAGACTGTTGCCCATAAGACGGTTTGTTCCGTGTACACCACCAGAAGCTTCACCTGCTACCAAAAGATTTTTTACATTTGTGTGACAGGTTTTGTCAATTTCAACGCCACCGTTCTGATAGTGTAGTGTGGGGTAAACCAAAATGGGTTCCTTGCGGATGTCGATTCCATACTTAATGAACATGTTGTACATAGCTGGAATTGATTTAAGAATGGTTCCTTCTCCGTGGATCATTTCAATCATAGGAGTATCAAGCCATACTGCATCCTGAACTTCATTCTTTACGCCACGACCGTTCTTTACTTCGCGAATAATTCCAGAAGCGTTAACATCGCGTGTTTCAAGAGGATGAATGTAAACTTCTCCGTCTTTGTTGATGAGCTTGGCTCCCAGGGAGCGAACTTTTTCGGTAACCAGTTTGCCCAAAATCTGTGTGGGGTAAGCTGCTCCTGTGGGGTGATACTGGAGACTGTCTTGATACAGTAGTTTTGCACCTGCACGGTATGCAAGAACCAAACCGTCTGCTGTTGCTCCGTAGTGGTTAGATGTGGGGAATCCTTGATAGTGCATGCGTCCAGCTCCACCGGTTGCAATAATTACAACCTTTGCTTTTGCAATGCGAATTTCTCCGGTTTCCATGTTCATCAAAACTGCACCAGAAGCTTCACCCTTGTCGTTTTTAATAAGTTCAATTGCACTGGTAAAATCAACAACAGTAATTTTGTCTGCACGGTTAAAGGTTTCATCGCGGAGAGTGCGCATAATTTCTGCACCAGAGTAGTCTTTGCATGCATGCATACGCTTACGGCTTGTTCCGCCACCATGAGTGGTAACCATAGTACCGTCTGCTTCTTTGTCAAATTCTACACCAAGGTCGTTGAGCCACTTGATTACGCTGGGAGCTTTGTTTACCAGTGTGTAAACCAACTCTGGTTTTCCGTCAAAGTGTCCGCCACCAAAGGCATCAAGATAGTGCTGAGCGGGTGAGTCATTGGGCTTGTCTGCAGCCTGAATACCACCTTCTGCCATCATAGTGTTTGCATCGCCAACACGGAGTTTTGTTACCAAAAGAACTTTTGCTCCTGCTTCACTTGCCATAATAGCAGCACTGGTTCCAGCTCCACCACCACCAATAACCAGAACATCTGCTTCGTAATCAATGTGATTCAAGTCAACGCTGTCTGGTTCTATGCGGGGTTTTGCCTGAAGCATTTCTGCCAGTTCAATAGGAGCCTTCTGTCCTTTGTTAGGACCAATTTTAAGTTCTGTAAACTGAGAAGCAATGCGGTCTGGGTGATATTCTTTGAGTAACTGATCTTTTTCGTCTGCAGTAAGACGAGCATGTTCAAACTTAAGGTTTTCTTCGCGTTTTTCAGCTACAATTTTTGCAGCATCGTCAAGGTAATTTCCGTACATATTCGTCCTCCGCCTTATTTTTCAATCTCGCGATTGTTGTAAAGATTTTTAATCTGCTCTTTGTCGCCAGTTGACATTTCAACAAACTTCTTGATTGCTTCTTCGCATTTTCCTGCTTCAATTTCTGCAACGCGGTCAAGAAGGTGCTGGGCCTGGGGCTGGAGGTACTTTCCGTTAATGCGGCGTGCAAGTTCTGCAACCTGAGGATGACTAATTCCTGCAGGACAGCGGCTTGAACAACATCCGCACATAACACAGTCAAATGAAAGGTCGGCACATTTTGCAAAGTCTCCACGCTGAGCATAGGCAATGTACTGCATAGTGCTAAGGTTCTGGGGACAAGCGCGTGTACAAGCGTTACAGCCTACACAAGAATAAATTTCTGGATACAGCTGCATCATAAGTTGCTGTTCTGGCTTTACCGTGTTGATGTCGTACAACTGTTTTACCAGTGGGAAGAAGGGCAGGGTTGCAATGAACATGTCGTTTTCAACTTTTTTAGAACAAGCAAGACAAGTCTGTAACTGATTCTGTCCTTTAATGCGGTAAATGGTAGCGCATGCTCCGCAGAAACCGTTTCTACAGCCACAACCACGCTTCAACTGGTAGCCGGCGTATTCCATAGCATTCATAATTGTTAACTCTGCCGGAACTTCATATTTTTTTCCGAAGAGGTAGATGGTTGCCATTTCTTTTTCTGACATTTCGTTCTCCTATAGTGTCATTCCAAATAGATGTTGGAATCTTTTTGCTGAGATCCTGAAATACATTCAGGATGACATTTGTCTTAGTACTCTGGTGGTAATTCACCCAGCTGATCAAAACTGAATACTGGTCCGTCTTTACAAACGAATTTATCACCAATATTGCAGCGACCGCATTTTCCAATTCCGCACTTCATGCGCATTTCCATGGTAGTAAAAATCTGGGTGTCAACAAAGCCCATCTTCTTAAGTTCTGCCAAAGAAAGGTGAATTAAAATTGGCGGTCCACACATGATGACGGTCATGCTTGTGTCGGGTTTGCACTCAGTAACATAAGGGGGAACAAAACCAACGTGTCCGTCCCAACCTTCTTCTGCACGGTCGATAGTCAAGTTGATTGAACAGTTAGGTTGCTTCATCCATGCATTCTGCATTTCGTCGAGGCGAACCAAATCTGCCTTGCTTCGTGAACCGTAAATTACCTGAATGCGTCCGTAGTTTTCGCGGTGATCCATCATATAGTTGACTACAGAATGAACTGGAGCAATACCAATACCACCTGCAATAACCAAAATGTCTTTTCCCTTGAGTGCGCCTTCAACAGGGAATCCGTTTCCTAAAGGTCCGCGGATTGCAATTTCCTGTCCTACTTCTGCAGCATGAAGCCAACTGGTAAGCTGACCACATTTTTTTACACTGAACTCAAGATGGTCTTCCAGTGTCGGAGAAGAAGTAATAGAAATCATACTTTCGCCCAGTCCGGGAACCATAAGCATGGCACACTGTCCAGGAATGTGCTCGAAAGGTTTTTTACCGTTCAAATCCTGGATGTAGAATGTCTTTACATCAGGTGTTTCCTGAATAATGTTGACAATTTTACAGACGTGGGGAATCAATGCGTCTTCAATCATTTGTTGCCTCCGTCAGATTCTGATTCGTTGTATGCCTTTACCACTTTAACAATGTTCATGTGGATAGGGCAGCTTTCAAGACAGCGTCCACAGCCTACGCACTGCCAGTTGTCCTCATGAGCCATGGGGTAGTAAACCAGTTTGTGCATAAAGCGCTGGCGGAAACGTTCCTTTTGTGAAAGACGTGGGTTTGCTGCTGCCATTTGAGTAAAGTCAGAATACATACAGCTGTCCCAACAACGGAACTGTTTAACACCTTTTCCTGTGTCAAAGTCGCGAATGTCAAAACACATACAGGTTGGACATACATAGGTACATGTTCCGCAACCAAGACAAGTTGCAGAAAGATCGTCCCAAATCTTTGAGTTAAAGATTTTGAGCATGTCTTTTCCCTGCCACTTTGAAAGGTCAAGGTTTGCAAAGGGGAGAGAGGCGCATTTTTTCTTTGTCTCTTCCTGCTGCTTTTTAACGGGAGCCTCGTCCTTTTCGCTAAGAGAAGACTTTACTTCTGCCAGAAGTTTTTCTCCCTTTGGTGTATTTGCCCTAAAGAAGTATGCTCCATCCGCCAGCCAAGCACTTATGTCTCCTGCAGGTTCTGATGCATCAATCTTGTATGCTGGGCAGAAACAGGTCTGAGCAGGTTCTGTACAAGCAAGTGTTATAACGGTTCCATGATCGCGACGGTTCTTGTAGTAAGAGTCAACAGGAGTCATGTTGAGGTATACGGCATCTACAATGTCAAAACTTTTTGCATCGCATGCCCTTACTCCAAATACAACGAAGTCTTCCACATCCTTGCGAGGGTCTTCTACCGTTACATGTTTTCCTTCCAACTTGAGGTTTACAAGGTTTTCTGTTTTGGGAAAGAAGAAGTCCTTTGCACTACGCACGGTTTTAAGTGCCTTGCTTAGGGATTTTCCATTTTCCCATTTTTCAAAGTTTGCCTTTCCCGAACTGTTGTCTACGGGAATGTACAAAGCCTCTTTGCCAGCAATGAGTGCAAAAAGGTCGTTTATTTTTGATTCAGGAATGCTCAGCATTATTTGGCCTCCTGTGTGTTGGGATCGCGCTCGTAGACAACACTTGCTTCTGCATCATCAAACTGATAGGTGAGCATTGGCGGCTTTGTTTCCATGTCGCTTCCGGCAATATAGTCGCCGTAGAGTTCGTTTATGTCCTTTACAAACTTGCGGTTCAAAAGGTGCAGAGGAATGTGCTCGGGGCATACGCGGCTGCATTCGCCACAGTCAGTACAGCGTCCAGCCACATGCCAAGCACGAATGATGTGGTAGAGACTTTCTTCAAAGTCGTTAACCGCAACTTTCTGACTGGTGTACATAAGCGTATTGTCAAAGACACATTTTTCGCATGTACAGGCAGGGCACACATCGCGGCAGGCATTGCACCTTATGCAACGGGAGAATTCTTTTTTCCAGAATGCATCACGTTCATTAGCGCTCATGTGCTCAAGTTTTTCAACTTCTGCAAAGCGTGCAGGATTTTCTACAGTTTGCTGCTCCATGAACATTTCGTCATAGGTTACATGCTTTTTGTTGTTGCAGTGGTCGCAGCCTTGTCCTTCAGGAATAGATTCGTCCATGGTACAGGAACAGGGCACTGCTACTACATATACATCGTCACGAGTAATGCGGTTTTCTTTGAGCAGTTGGGTGAAAGAGTGACTGTCACCAGGCTTCATGAACACAAGAACCTTTTCTTCAGGAATAGGCGCGTCCTGTGCGTTTGGGTCGCGCTGTTTTGCCATTGCATTGTTTACACGGGTAGTGCTCTTTTTGATTTCGATTCCCCGAGTATATTTTACCAAATACTTGGAAAGGTTTGCCTTACAGAATTTGTTAAAGACAAAATTCTTTTCCAAATCTTCAGCGTCTGTAAATACGGACGGAGTAATGTCTTCGTCAAAGAGACCCTTTCTCCATCCTATAACGCTCTTTACCTGACCAGATGCAAGTTTTTCTTTGGCGAGCTTTACAAGGTCAGAAGTTAGTTCTTTTTGCATCGTACATCCTCCAGTTTCTTGTTTTCGCCAAGCTCAGTTACTTTTGCAACAAAGTCATTCATGATGCCGGCAAAGCGTACGCCTTCTGCAGCGGAACACCATTCTACGCGAGTGCGTTCCTTTTCTATGCCTAGGTAATTCAGCATGGAGAATAGAAGGGTCATGCGGCGGCGTGCAAAGTAGTTTCCGCTTGTGTAGTGGCAGTCACCAGGGTGGCATCCGCACAAGATGACTCCATCTGCGCCTTTCTGAAATGCCCTCATTATAAAGAGGGGGTTTAGGCGGCAAGAGCAGGGTATGCGTATGATTTTAACATTTGCAGGATATTCTAGACGGTTGTTACCTGCAAGGTCGGCACCAGCATAGGAACACCAGTTGCAGCAGAAAGCCACAATGTTTGGTTTCCAAGAAGTGCCTGCATTTTCGTTTGTAGTGGTCGTTTCTTCCATTGCTTACTCCTAGAACATTGCGTCAACTTCTGCAAGAATCTGCTTGTTGCTGAATCCGAACAAATCCATGGCTCCACTGGGACATGCTACTGTACATGCACCGCAACCGTGACACATTGCCGTGTTTACCTGAGAAACATGGCGGGTAATTGTAGTGCGGTTTGGTCCACGGAAGTCCTTGTCTACATATGAAATTGCACCGTAAGGACAGACATTGGCACACTGACCGCATCCGTTACATGCTTCCTCGTTGGGGTGAGCAGTGCAGGGGTCGTTCTTAAGCTTGTCTTTTACAAGAAGACAGATAGCTTTTGCGGCGGCACCTGAAGACTGGGCTACGGTTTCGGGAATGTCCTTTGGTCCCTGACAGCATCCTGCAAGGAAAATGCCTGCTGTAGGACTTTCTACAGGGCGAAGTTTTGCATGAGCTTCAAGGAAGAAGTCGTTGTTGTCCATACTTGTGGTAAGCATGGTTGCAAGAGGACGAGCGCTCTTGTCTGCTTCAATAGAGGCAGCGAGAACAACCATGTCGGCCTTAATGTGAACTTGACGGTTAAGAATTAAATCGCTTCCCTGAACATCCAGAGTTCCATCTGACTGGGGAGTAACTTTTCCCACCATGCCCTTGATGTAGTGGACTCCGTACTGTTCAACTGCACGGCGATAGAATTCATCAAAGTTCTTGCCAGGGGTTCGTACATCAATGTAGAACACATAGCAGTTGGTGTCGGGGTAGTGGTCTCTTGTAAGTATTGCGTGTTTTGCTGTGTACATACAGCAAACCTTTGAGCAGTACTCGTGACCCTTCTTGCTGTCTGCAGAGCAACGGCTTCCCACGCACTGAATGAATACGATTGTCTTGGGTTCCCTTCCGTCGCTGGGGCGTTTGAGGTGACCATTTGTAGGACCTGCAGCATTGCAAAGGCGTTCAAATTCCAGTGAGGAAACCACATCTTTGCTCTGGCTGTAGGCAAACTCGTCAAACTTATCCAGATTGATTGGATTGTATCCTGTTGCCACAACAATGGCACCATATTTTTCTTCCATGATGGTGTCTGTGGCGTTATAGTTGATTGCTCCCACACCGCAGACCTTTTCGCAGAAACCGCAGGCGGTCTTTCCGTTTTTCATGGCCTTAAGGCGAAGACATGCAGTAGAGTCGATTGTTGCAACCTTTGGAACAGCCTGAGCAAAGGGAATGTAAATTGCAGTCCTGTTGTCAAGGTTAAGGTTGAACTCGTTGGGTACGCGCTTGTTGGGACATTTTTCTATACATGCACCACAGCCTGTACACTTTGTCTCGTCTACATAGCGAGCCTTTCGCTTGATTGTTGCGGTAAAGTTTCCCACATAGCCAGTAACATTCTGCACCTCGCTGTAAGACAGTATGCGTATGTTGGGGTTCTGGCTTACTTCCGTCATTTTTGGAGTAACAATACAACTTGCGCAGTCCAAGGTTGGGAAAGTCTTGTCAAGCTGAGCCATTTTTCCGCCAACGGTGGGCTTTGTTTCTACAATGTCTACAGGGAAGCCTGCATCTGCAATGTCCAGAGCAGCTGTAATTCCCGCAATACCGCCACCTATTACCAAGGCGCGCTTTGTCATGGGAGTTTCGCCGGGGGTAAGGGGAGTGTCAAGAATTGCCTTTGCAATGGCAGCTTTACCTAGGGCAATGGCCTTTTCTGTTGCAGTGGGCATGTCTTTTACAACCCATGAGTCCTGCTCGCGGATGTTTGCAACTTCTACCTTAAAGGGGTTAAGACCTGCACGCTCAGCACATCCACGGAATGTCTTTTCATGCATTCGGGGTGAACATGAGCAGAGAACAACACCTGTAAGCTTGTCGTCCTTTATGTGGTCTTCTATCATTTTCTGGCCCGCTGATGAGCACATGTAAGTGTAGTGAGTTGAATAGACTACTCCGTCTACTTTTCCAAGCTCCTCTGCAACTTTTGCCACATCAACAGTGCCTGCGATATTTGTGCCACAGTGGCACACAAATACACCAATTCTTTCCATTGCTATTACCTCTTATACTTGCGGAAGGCACTTACTATTGCCTGCTGAGGCATGTCATCATCAAGAAGTTCCGGCAACTGTGCGGGATCAAGATGATGAGGTCCGCGTTTTCCTTCCACCAGTTGGCGAACGGCTTCTATTACCTTGACCGGCTCAACCTGGCGCGGACAGCGCTCAAGGCATGCAAAGCAGGAAAGGCATTTGTAAATTGAGGGACTCTGAACGAGCTTTTCAATTTCACCGTTTTCTACCATCTGAATGAACTGATGAGGATGGTATTCCATTGCATCATAGTTGGGGCATGTGCCAGAGCATTTGCCACAAACCATGCATTTTTTTGTGTTTACTCCGCTCATCTGTGCGATGACGGCCTTGCATTCGTCTATTTCACTCTGCAGCATCAGGCTACCCCCTCTGAAGCGGAATCCTTTACGCCCAGCGCTTCTGCAAGAAGTTCTGTAAAGTAGATGACTTCCAGATTTGAGCCTGAGCGGTTCTTGTTAAGATTGTAGCGGCAGAGCGGACAACTTGTTACCAAAAAGTCTGCACCCTGTTCTTCGGCATTTGAAAGAATTGCCTTTGCCCTAGCTTTGGGAATTCCCTTGTCTTCCAGTGCAGTGTATGCGCCGCAACATTCATTCCTCTGGGAATAGATAACGGGAGTTGCTCCTATTGCCCTAATGAAGTCTTCGATAATCTGAGGATTTTCAGGGTCATCAAATTCAAGAACTGAACTGGGGCGAAGAAGAAGGCATCCGTAGTAGGCGCCGATTTTCTTTCCTTTGAAGGGATTTTTTACAGCAGCCTTGACAGCATCCCATCCCACCACATCTCTTAGAATTTCCAGATAGTGCACGACTTTTGTTTCGCCGTGATACTGAATGTCGTCGTTTGCAAGATAATTGTTCACCTTAAGGGCAATGTCTTCGTCCGTCTGAACATCATGGTTTACCTGCTTGATTACATTGTAGCAAGCAGAACACAAAGTGACCAAATCCTTTCCTTCTTTTTGAGCATCCGCAAGGGCGCGTACAGAAGACAGTTTTGTGGCAATCTCGTTTTTTGCAAGCGGATATTCACCGCCACAGCACTGCCACTCAGAGATTTCGTCAAGGGTAAAGCCTAGTACTTCCGCAGATTTTCGCGCGTAAGAGTCAAGATCAAGTGCCTTATTCTTAAGCGTACAGCCGGGGAAGTATGCGTAGTGTTTGGTATTCTCCATAAAGAACTACACCTTCCATAAAAATAAAATCATGTAATTGACGCCGTTCTTCCTCCCTTCAAACTGAAAGGGGAAAAACCTCCGCTATTTTACCATCTCTTCGGGATGGAAGACCTCATCGAATTTTTCTGCAGTAAGGAAGCCAAGCTGAACACATGCCTCTTTAAGGCTAATGTTCTTTTCGTATGCCAAATGGCTTGTCTTTGCCGCATTTTCGTAGCCGATGTAGGGATTGAGTGCGGTAACCAGCATAAGGGAGTTGTGTAGGTTGTGGTGCATTTTTTCCCTGTTTGCGGTAATTCCCACAGCGCAGTTTTTGTTAAAACTGAGTATTACCTCTGCAAGTAACCTTGTGCTCTGGATGAAGTTGTATGCAATTACGGGCATGAACACATTAAGTTCAAAGTTGCCCTGACTTGCGGCAATTCCAACCGTAGCATCGTTACCCATTACCTGTACGGCAACCATGGTCATGGCCTCGCACTGAGTGGGGTTTACCTTACCCGGCATAATTGAAGAACCTGGCTCGTTTTCTGGAATGTGGATTTCTCCCAAACCGTCACGGGGACCAGAAGCAAGCCAGCGGACATCGTTTGCAATTTTCATGCAGTCTGCGGCAAGTGCCTTAAGTGCTCCGTGGGCAAAAACAATTTCGTCCTTGCTAGTAAGAGCGTGGAATTTGTTGGGAGCGGTAACAAAATCTTTTCCCGTAAGTTCGCTCAACTTTTTTGCAACCAGAGTGTCAAATCCCTTTGGTGCGTTAAGACCTGTTCCTACGGCTGTTCCTCCCAGTGCAAGCTGCTTGAGGTAGGGAAGGCTAGACTTAAGCATTTCCTTGTCACGCTCAAGACTTGTCCTCCATCCTGAAATTTCCTGAGTAAAGGAAATGGGTACTGCATCCTGAAGGTGGGTACGACCACTCTTTACGATTCCCTCGTTTTCCTTTTCCAAACGCTTGAAGGTGTCTACAAGAGTGTCTATGGCAGGAAAGAGTTTGTCTTCAACTTCCACAACCGCCGCAATGTGCATGGCTGTAGGGAAGGTGTCGTTGGAAGACTGGCTCATATTTATGTCATCGTTGGGGTGACAAAGCTTTTCTCCTGCTATCTGGTTGGCTCGGTTTGCAATAACCTCGTTGGCATTCATGTTGCTCTGGGTGCCGCTTCCCGTCTGCCATACAACAAGTGGAAAGTTTTCGTTAAGGCTACCAGAAATCACCTCGTCGCAGGCCTTAGAGATTGCATTCACTTTCTTTGAGGTCATCTTTTCGGGCTTAAGCTCGCTGTTTGCTAGAGCAGCAGCCTTTTTTAGGTAACCAAAAGCCTTTGTAATTTCCCTTGGCATGGTTTCTATTCCAACGCCGATTTCAAAGTTTTCGTGGCTTCGTTCCGTCTGGGCGCCCCACAGTTTGTCTGCAGGAACCTTTACTTCGCCCATGGAATCATGTTCTATCCTGTATTCGTCCATTGCTTCCTCTGCCTTTGCTTAGTTAAAGTTCATCTGGGCAATGACATCCTTAAGACATCCTGCACTGTGGCGGAGAGACTCAAGTTCGGAGGCGGTAAGGGGAGCTTCCACGCGGTTGATTACGCCTTTCTGGCCAATTTCGGTAAGGATGCTAAGAGCTACATCCTTTATGCCGTATTCACCGTCAAGCATGGTTGAAACTGTAAGGAGGGTATTTTCTCCGGCGCTAAGGTAGTCGCAGATTTTTGCAACTGTGGCACCAATTCCGTAGTTTGTAAATTTCTTTGCGTCAATGATGATTCCGCCTGACTTGCGTACATATTCCTCAACTTCGTCATGATTAAGGGCAGGAAGGTTTCTTCCTACTGCAGCCTTGTAGTAGATGTCTGCTGGAACAGTGGCAATGGTAGCCTGAGACCAAGGTACGAATGAAGAGTCGCCATGCTCACCGTATACATAGGCGTGAACATTAAGCTGGGCAATTTCGTAAATGTCTGCAAGCTTCGTGCGCAGGCGTGCCGTATCAAGCATTGTTCCCGAACCAAAGATGTGGTTTGCAGGGAGTCCTGAATACTTGATGAACTGATATGTTAGTACATCTACAGGGTTTGCAACAAGGACATAAAGTGCATCGGGAGCTGCCTTTGTAATAAGGGGAATTATGCTCTTCATGATGTTTACATTTGTCTGGGCAAGGTCAAGGCGTGACTGACCAGGCTTTCTTGCCGCACCTGAAGTAATGATTACAATGTCTGAGCCTTTGGCATCTTCGTAAGAACCATCATGGATATTTACTGGAGAGGTAAAGGGTGTGCTTTGACGAATGTCCATAGCCTCGCCCATGGCGCGCTTTGTGTCGATGTCGATAAGCACGATTTCTGATGCGCGTCCTTTTACTGTAAGGGCATACGCAATAGTGGAACCAACTTGTCCAGAACCAATGATGGTAATTTTGTTAGCCATAAGAAAAATCTCCTTGTAAAAACTGTTGCTTTTCAGTATAGCCCAAAAAGGTAGAATTGTTAAGTATTTTTTTGCTAAAATTTCGAATTTTGGATAAAGATTAGCATATGCTAACTGCCTGTTTTCCTTCTCCAGTCTTGAAAAATGCGCCACACTTATATAAACTGCTTTGCGGGTGGCGAATTATGGATGTAAAATCCCGATTTTCAGAAGATGTGCTTGTCTCCATGCGTAAGGACATTCAGGAAGCTGGCGGTAACGAGGTTTTCTGGGCCGGTACAATCGACAGGGAGGGACTTGTGGTTTCTGTGGAAGTGGGGGCGAGGGGAAAATCCGACGAAGTAGCCGTAAACCAGAGTGTGGCCAGAGAAGGCAATGTGCTGATTCACAACCATCCTTCGGGATACCTAGTTCCCAGTGATGCCGACATGTCTGTTGCCGCTAATGCCTCCGAAAGTTCTCTTGGATTTTATATAGTAAACAATGATGTGGATGATCTGTATGTGGTGGTGGAGCCGATAAAGCCCAAGGTTATTGTTCCCCTTGAAAGTGAAGAGGCTGCATTTTACCTTTCTGAGGGAGGCCCCCTTTCTTCCCAGTCTGATTTTTTTGAAGAAAGACCTTCCCAACTGGCACTGGTAAAATCCGTAGCAGAATCCTTCAATAAAAACCAGATTGCCGTCTTTGAAGCTGGAACAGGTGTAGGAAAAAGTTATGCCTATCTTATTCCTTCCATGCTGTGGGCAGTCCGCAATAAAGAGAGGGTTGTAATTTCCACTGGTACCATAAACCTCCAGCAGCAACTTATGGAAAAGGATGTTCCTGCCGCCGCAAAAATACTGGGCATGCAAAATCAGATAAAGGCTGTCCTTCTTAAGGGCCGGCAGAACTATGTGTGCCTTCGCCGCCTTTCTGACGCAGCCTTGGAAAGGGATTTGTTTAGCGAAGAAACAGAGGTGTTTGACCGTATAAGCGACTGGGTAAAGACTACTTCTACAGGAAGCCGTTCAGACCTTTCATTTATGCCACCAGAGTCAATGTGGTCTAGGGTGAATTCCGAAAGTGACGCCTGTATGGGAATAAGGTGCCCCCATCGGGAAAAGTGTTTTGTAATGAAGGTTCGTAAGGAAGCCATGGATGCAAACATTGTCATTGTTAACCATCACCTTCTTTTTGCAGACATAGAAAGCCGCATGAACGGAGTGGGATACGATGATGCTGCCGTCCTTCCTCCCTACCGCCGCATTGTTTTTGATGAGGCCCACGGAATAGAAGACAGCGCCACAAGTTTCTTTAGCGAGGGTGTAAACCGCTTTAAGGTTTCAAAACAGCTTAATCTGCTTTACCGTCAGAGACATTCCAGCATTTCGGGCTTTCTGGTGCAAAGCATGGCTCTTTCTTCCTGCGAAGACCGGAGTGGGGAAGCCTCTCAGCTTTCTACTTCTGTTAAGGAGGCTTTTCTTGCCCTTGACGAGGCGGCTCTTGACACCCTAATGGAAGACAGAAGTGCTCGCATAAATGAAGTTTCTTCCCCAAGGTTTGTCCGCGTCTTTGAGGCTTTGGAAAAAGTTAGGTCTTCTCTTGCGGCCTTTATAACCCTTACCCATGAGGTTCTTGAAGGGGTAGCAGAAGACGATGCCGATGTTCCCTGTGTGTGGGAGGCAAAGACTGTACTTCGTCGTTTGGAAGACATTGCTGTTCTGTGTAAGAATTTTTCAGCTTGGGACGAAAGGGAAGACACAGTTTTCTGGATTCAGAAGCAGCTTTTTAACTCAAAGGTGCAGGGTGGGGAATCAGTCTGGTATGTTCAGTTTTATCAAACTCCCCTTGACATAGCCCCCCTTATGAATTCTGGCGTGTTTGAGCCAATGGAAACTGTAGTGTGTACCAGCGCCACCCTCCGCATAGGAAATGACTTTTCCTTCTGGATGAGGCGTACTGGTTCTGCTTTTGTGGAAGAGAATAGACTTTCTTCTGGAGTGTTTGACTCTCCCTTTCCTTATAGAACAAATGTTCTTTTTGCTGTTCCCAACGATGCGCCTCTTCCCGACAATTTTTCCTATCAGGGCTATGTGGAAGAAACAGTTCCCAGCCTGATACTTGCCGCTGGAGGAAGGACTCTTGTTCTTTTTACTTCCTACGATAGCTTGCGCAGGGCTTACGAGAAAAGTCGCATAAGGCTAAGGGATGCAGGCTTTACCCTTTTAAAGCAGGGGGATGACGACCGCTTTAGGCTTCTGGAACTTTTTAAAACAGACAGGACCAGCGTACTGTTTGCCACAGATAGTTTCTGGGAGGGAGTGGATGTTCCCGGTGAAAGTTTAAGTCAAGTAATAATAGTAAAGCTTCCCTTTGCCGTTCCCAATGATCCTGTGTTTGCCGCCCGTAGCGAACTTATAGAAAAAAAAGGCGGCTCTTCCTTCATGGAACTTTCCGTTCCCCAAGCGGTAATGAAATTTAGACAGGGGTTTGGTCGTCTTATGAGGAGGGGTGACGATAGGGGTTGCATAATAGTCCTTGACCGCCGCATAATAGAAAAGCCCTACGGACGCATATTTGTTCAGAGCGTTCCCCAGACTCGCCGTATGTACAATCCTCTTAAGGATATAATTCCTGCCGTACAAGATTTTTTTAAGGTTTGAAACTTTCCCTTAACCAGTTGAAAAAATCCTCAGAGTGGCTTATACTTGAAGCCATGTCAAGTATCATTACGCTCACATGTCTGGTAAGTTTACTGGTCTTTCCCACTCTTATCCTCTGCTTTGTGTATCCTCTAAGCAAAAAGTGGTCTCTCTTTTGGTCAAACTTTATAACGACCTACTGCGACAGAGTTTTTTTCTCCATACTCAAGCTGTACAAGAAATTCAATCTGATTGAAGACGACAACCTTAAGAATGAACTTCCTGGACAGTTTTTGGTAGTTTCAAATCATCAGAGTCTTTTGGACATTTGCGTACACCTGCATTTCTTTGGAGGGCTTAGGACTCGCTTTGTGGCCAAGGATAGCCTTGCAAAGGTTCCCATGGTGGGCAAGATGCTCAAGAGTCAGGGACACTGCCTTATTCCCCGTAAGGGTGTCCTTTCCATGAAGGCACTGGATTCTTTTGCAGACAGGGTAAAGGCTTCGTCCAACTGGATTCCCGTTATCTTTCCTGAGGGAACTCGAAGTAGGGACGGCTCTTTGGGTAAGTTTTATTCCGCAGGATTCAGACGGTTGGAAGAGCAGCTTAACCTTCCTGTAGTGGTGTGTGCCCTTGACGGTGGATGGCGTATTTCTCAAATTGACACGATTTTTAGAAACCTGCACCGCGGTTCTTACCAGGTAAAGATTTTAAAGGTGTTTGAGGCACCAAAAAATAAGGAAGAGGAAATGTCCATTCTGGAGGAGTCTCGCACTCTTATAGAAAATCAGTTGCAGGAATGGCGCAAGGACTAAAGGCTAAATCCAGTCCAAATTCATGTTTTTCCTGCCTGCGTACTTGACAAACTTAGTGTTTTTTGTGTACACTCATTAAACTGTAAAATCGATTTTTTTTTGGAGGAACGTCATGGCCGGAGCCAGTAAGAACTCTCGTACGACTGTTGCAACTCAAAAGTTTATCTGCCCAGATTGTGGTGGTGAAATCGTCATGAAGACACTTTTTGAGAACGGCAGACTCAGAAATGTTGCTGAGTGCCAGAAGTGCAAGCGCACAGAACGCAGACCTAAGGACTTTAAATAAGCCTGCGACGGGAAACACAAGTTGTCTTGACTGTCTTCCCGGTAGTATATAAAATTTTTAATAGATTTTTGGGGGTATTCCTTTGTCAGTAAAGAAGACATCTGCAGAAAAACGCCATGACCAGAGCGAAGTTCGCCGCATGCGCAATAAGGCAGTAAAATCACGCTGCCATACAACAGTAAGAAAGTATCTCGATGCTATCCAGAAAAAAGATCAGGCTTTGGCATCTGAGTGCCTTCGCAAGGTTTCATCTGAGTACGATAACGCATTCCGCAAGGGCGTAATCAAGCGCAACACTGCTGCTCGCAAGAAGAGCCGCATGGCAAAACTCTTTAATGTAACCTTTGCAGCAGAAAGCGCCGCAAAATAGCATTGAGCCGGTAAATGCCGTCTTATGCAAACGCCAGACTACAGTAAAAGGGTGGTCTGGCATTTTTTATCCCTAAAAGAACTTGGCGGAGAAGAGAAGTGGCAGAAAAAAAAATAACAAAATACGATTTGGTTGATTCTGTGTATCAGTCTGTGGACTGCGACAAGCGGCTTGTGCTTGAAGTTGTTGACGGACTTTTGGAACAGTTAAAAAACTCTCTTAAAGACGGTAATACCATAGAACTGAGGGGCTTTGGAACATTTGAACCTAGGCTTAGAAAGGGAAGGGCTAAGGCAAGAAATCCAAAGACGGGAGAATCTCTTTCCGTTGCACCCCACTATGTAGCGGCATTCCGTTCTGGTCAAGAATTAAAAAAAGCCCTGTGGACTCTTCCCCTGCAAGATGAAGAATAAAAGGCGTTTTTTGCTTTCTGCTTCCTGCATTGTCTTTGCCTCTCTTCTGTTTTATCTTTCCCATCCCAATGCTATTTTTTCTTCAGGGTTGGGCTTTTTGGGTTATGTGGCCCTTGCTCCAGTCTTTGTCTTTATCCGTTACTCTAGAACAAAAACCGTCTGGCTGTACGGGGCTCTTTACGGACTCCTTTCCTACGGTTCCTTCTGCTCATGGCTAGCGTCCTTTCATCCTCTTACAATCTACCTTATCTGCTTTCTTTATGCCGTTATATGTTCCCTCCTTTTTCTTGTTCTTAAACTGGCATACTCAGTAAGTCTTGCTGGTCTGAAGTTTTTTACAATGGCGACAGTTTGGCTTTCTTATGAATACATAAAAACCTTGGGATTTTTAGGATTCAGTTACGGAATTATGGGATACACTCAGTGGCAGAATCCTTACATGCTTTCCCTTTCTTCCTTAGGGGGAGTCTGGCTTCCTTCTCTTGCCTGCATTTTGTCTTCTGCCTTTCTTGCCCGATTTTTTCAAGACCTTATTGAAAACAAAAAAAAACTTTGTGTAAGAAATTTTATTTTTCTTTTCTGCTTTTGCGCCAGTGTTCTGCTTTTTAACGGAGCCGGATTTTTTGTGCGCCTTTTTAACTCTGCCTCATCCTACCAGAAGACGGTGAAAGTTATTGCTGTACAGGGAAATGTTGACCCATGGAAGGGAGGAATTGCCTCTTACTCAGCAAATGTAAAATCCCTTATGTCGCTTACTGACGAAGCCCTTTCTCAGTCTCCTGACGCACAGATTGTGGTGTGGCCCGAAACAGCTTTTGTTCCGCCCCTTGTCTATCATTACAATGCTAGGGTAGACTACGACCGCTACCAACTTGTCCTTTCCTTTTTGACTTATCTTTCCCAAAAGGATGCTTGCTTTGTCGTGGGAAACCAGCATTCCGTTGACGAAGGAAAAAAATATACTGACGACTACAATGCGGCCCTTGTCTTTGATCCAAAAGAAAATTTTCTTATTCCTCCTGAGCCAGAAATTTACACTAAGCAGCATTTGGTTCCCTTTACGGAATGGTTCCCCTACGAAAAGATTTTTCCCCACCTGTACAAGGCTCTCTTGCAGGGTGATACCCACCTTTGGTCCCAGGGTAAGGAATGCACTGTGTTTGAAAAGAGGGGGCTTGTCTTTTCTACACCCATCTGTTTTGAAGACACCTTTGGAGACGGATGCAGACGCTTTGTTCTTAACGGAGCAAAATGCTTTGTAAACCTAAGTAACGATGCTTGGGCGGCTAGCCTTGCCTGTCAAATGCAACATCTTTCTATGGCGGTCTTTCGTTCCTCAGAAAATAGGGTGCCTTCCGTCCGCAGTACGGCAAGCGGAATGACATGCCTTATAAACTCAGACGGAAGCCTTGCCCAATGTGCAGAGCCTTTCTGCAAAGCATGGATTTCCTGTGACATTCCTGTAGAGGAAGACATGAAGCTTACGCTCTACACAAAAGTTGGAGACTGGCTGCCTCTGCTTTCAATACTGCTTGCTCTTCTGATGGTTAGTTTGGGTGCCGCAAAACCTCTTGCAAGGGCAATAAAAAATCGTTAAGATAGAACTATGGCAAAAGATACAACTAATGTAACCGTGTTCGGTCAGGAAACGGAATTTGACGGAGTACTGGAGTTTACTGATAACCTGATTATAACCGGAAAATTCAAGGGTTCCATAAAGGCCACTGGTACGCTGGAAATTGACCGCTCGGCAGAATGCTCAGTGGATTCCATTTCTGCAGCCTCGGTTGTTGTATCTGGAAAAGTGAAGGGAAACATAGAGGGAACGGAAAGGGTGGAGCTGTGCAACGGAAGTTCCGTTACTGGTGACATCCGCACGGCCAGACTTAGGATAGCCGACAATGTTGATTTTGTTGGTCAGGTTTCCATGATCGAAGACAGCAATGATGTTGATTTGTTTACGCTTGCCTCTGACGAATACAAGAGCGCACTTGTAATGAAGTCTGTGGAAGCGCGGTAAATTTTTATATTCCTGTTGACACACAAAGTCTTTTGCTGATAAAATCAAATCATCCTATTATTTTTTCCCTACAGTAGAATATATATTTTCCAATGGAGAACATCTCATGGCATTTAGAAAATCACGCAGCACAGAAGATTCAGCGGAAGAAGCCCAGTCGGCAGAGTCTGTTCTGTCTCAGACACCTCAGGAACCGGGTACGGACGCTCCAGTAGAGGAAGGAGACGCTCCAAAAGTCCGCAGAAAGCGCGTTGTAAGAAAGGCTGCGCCTCAGGAAGAATCCGCTTCTGCAGAAGTAGCTTCAGAAAATCCCCAGAGTCAGGCTTCTGCACCTGTAGCACCTTTGGCAGAGGAGTCTCAGGAAGAGCATCCTTCAAGGGAAGGTTACGGTCGTCCTGCGAGCCGCTACAACAACCGCTATAACGGCAACCGTTACGGAAACGGATACCGTTCAAACAGTTACCGGTCAAATGGAAACTACGAACGCAATGCACAGGCACGCCTTGAAGCAGCGGAAGCAGCCCAGCGCATAGAAAATCCAGAAGAGTACGAGTCCAAACCCAGACTCCTTATAAATGATCTTACAAAAATGGGTATGCATGAACTCCGCGATCTGGCAACCCAGTACGGAATGACTGCTGACGACCTTGCCCCAATGAAAAAGCAGGACCTTATTTTTAGCATACTTAAGGCCCACACTGAGCACGGCGGAATTATTTTTGCAAGCGGCTCTCTGGAGATTCTGCCCGACGGATACGGGTTCTTGCGCAGTCCCCAGAACTCATATCTACCTGGTCCCGATGACATTTACATTTCTCCAAGCCAGATAAGG
Organism: uncultured Treponema sp.; assembly: GCA_937894335.1. Classification (GTDB taxonomy): domain Bacteria; phylum Spirochaetota; class Spirochaetia; order Treponematales; family Treponemataceae; genus Treponema_D. The sequence continues at coordinate 22,857 of CALCRU010000072.1, forward strand.
CTTTTTAACCTTAAGACAGGCGACACCATTTACGGTCAAACAAGAAGCCCTAAGGAAGGCGAACGCTTCTTTGCACTGCTCAGAATAGAAACCGTAAACTTTGACGAGCCCAGAGTAGCCCAGACGCGCATTCCTTTTGAAAATCTTACACCACTGTATCCTAACGAAAAGCTCCGCCTTGAAACAGTAAGCACAGAACTTTCCACTCGCATTGTTGATTTGTTTGCGCCCATTGGAAAGGGGCAGCGTCTTCTTATCGTTGCTCCTCCAAAAGCTGGTAAGACAATACTCATGCAGAAAATTGCAAATGCAATTACAGCCAACAATCCAGAAGTCTACCTGATTGTTCTTCTTATCGATGAACGCCCCGAGGAAGTTACCGAAATGGAGCGTAGCATTAAGGCAGAGGTAATTTCTTCCACATTCGATGAGCAGGCCACTCGCCATGTTCAGGTTGCGGAAATGGTTCTTGAAAAGGCAAAGCGTCTTGTTGAGCATAAGAAGGATGTGGTTATCTTCCTTGACTCAATTACCCGTCTTGCTCGTGCCTACAACCAGACTGTTCCCACTTCGGGAAAAGTTCTTTCTGGTGGTGTTGACTCCAACGCTCTGCACAAGCCCAAGAGATTCTTTGGTGCTGCTCGCAATGTGGAGGAGGGGGGAAGCCTTACCATTATTTCGACTTCGCTTATCGAAACAGGAAGCCGCATGGATGAGGTTATCTTTGAAGAGTTTAAGGGTACTGGTAACAGCGAAATTGACCTTGACCGCAAACTTGCAGAACGACGCCTCTTCCCTGCAATTAACATTAAGAAGTCTGGCACCCGAAAGGAAGAACTGCTCCTTACAGAGGACGAACTGCAGAAGATGTGGCTCTTGCGCAAGGCAACTAGCGACATGGATGATGTGGGCATGCTGGAACTTATTATGGACAAGATGCGAAAGACAAAGGACAACAACGCCTTCTTTGCTAGCATGAATCCTGGGTCTGCCGCTACAAATTAGAGGGTAAAATCCCTTGACTAAGTGGTGCCCCTTTTGCTATACTGGTTTAACTGTAATTCATCTTGTGGCTGTAACTTGGGCGATAACAGTGGGAGAATGAGGCACTGTCTGTGCGGAATTTTCTGCGCATTTCACGAAAGTTTGGTGCTTGAGCCTACTGGTTGTTCTTTACCGCCGGGCAAGAAAAAGGAGATACAAATGAAAAAGGGAATCCATCCCGACTACAAACTGACAAAAATTACCTGCGTTTGCGGTAATGTAATCGAAACCCGTTCAACAGTGGAAGACATCCATGTTGAAATCTGTTCTGCCTGCCACCCCTTCTATACTGGCAAGCAGAAGCTTGTTGACACAGCAGGTCGTATTGATCGCTTTAACAAGCGCTACGGCGTTACAAAGGCAAACTAAGGAAAGCCTAAAAAGCAAAACCCCGTCCCAGAAGTTCATTCTTTTGGAACGGGGCTTTTTTTTGTCCTAAGACTGGTTTTCTACTGATTATCGTGTAAGCGTAGAAAAGTGAGCCTTTACTAGACGGCCAGAATCCGTAAGGTCAGAGTCTGTCCATCCGTAGGTTTTGGAACACCATGAGGCTATTGCGCTAGCTGTTTCGGCCTTGTTTGCAAGACTCCAGTTCATGTGGCTTATGTTGTATTTTGCAAGAAGGGCAAACCACTTTTCAGACTCGTAGCTGTTGTATCCTCCGTTTCCTGAAGAATCGCAAGTTCCGAATTCTGTTACGAATACGGGAAGTCCTAGCCTTACTGCAGTTTCAAGCCTGTTACGCATTGTTTCGGTATGGGTGTTGGCGTAGAAGTGGAAGGCGTACATAACATTCTTGTAGGAGAGGGGATTTGAGATTGCCGCCTCTATGTCCTGAGACCAAGTGTTTGTTCCCACAATGATTATTGCGTTGGAATCGTTGGCTCTAATTGCAGGAATTACCGATTCTGCATAGGGTTTAATTTGAGTGTTCCAGTCGGAGCCTGTAGGCTCGTTGCATATTTCGTAGAGGATGTTGTCGTAGTTTCTATAGCGTGCGGACACCTGGCTAAAGAAGGCAATAGCTGCTTCCTTGGTTTCGTTGGGATTGTAGTTCAGTACATGCCAGTCCACAATGATGTACATGCCTAACTGGGTTGCATAGTCTATTGAATTGAATACCTGCTGCAGAAGCTGGCTCTGGTTTCCGCCAGTAAGGTAGCCGTTGTATTCCCTTGGGTAAAGGGCAACTCTTACGCAGTTTGTGTTCCATTCATCCCTAAGCGTCTTAAATGCTTCGTAGTTTGCATACTGGGGGAACCATGAGATTCCGTGAGTTGACATTCCGTAAAGCTGATATTTTTTTCCGCTCCTGTCTACAAGGTTTGCTCCCTTTACGGAAAGGGCACCGTGTTCGGCATAGGGTGTCTTTGTTGTGGTGTTTTTGGATGATGATGTAGCGGTTCCCGACGGTGATGACGAAAGAAGCACATGTGTTACCGAAAGTCCGTATCCCTGTATGATTAGTCCGTTCTGCTTTAAGGCCTGTGCGTCTTGACTGGTAAGGGTATAGTCTATGGTTGCGTAGGGCGAACTTACTATGAGGGTGTCTCCGTTTTTGCTTGCTCCGGTTACGCTTCCTTGGGTAAGGGCCTGCCAGTTGCTGTTTACACAGAACCTCATGTTGTAGTAGGAAGCGTTTCTTACTGCCTGTGACGGGGCTGTCTTTACGGTAAGGACAGTTCCTGCTTTTGCGTTTGCAAAGTAGGATGCGTTCAGCGTAAAGTAGTTCCAGTTGGCAAGGTCAACGGTTCTGTCCAGAATTACTATGTCAGTATCGGTTCCTGTTGCAGTGCCAGTGCCGTAACCAGTTCCTGTTCCAGTGCCGTAACCAGTTCCTGTTCCAGTTGCAGTGCCAGTTCCTGTTCCGTAGCCAGTGCCGCTTCCATAGCCGCCAGAAGTTCCGCTGTTGCCTGTATTTCCGCCAGACGCTCCTCCAGAAGGATAGACTCTTACGCTGTTAAGAGTGATTCCGCCTCCGTGAATGAGGAGTCCGTATTTTTTTAGGTTGGAAGCTTCCGCCGCATTTACGGTGTAGACTACTGTTCCCTGAGTTATGCTAGGTGTGATTTCTCCAGAACTTACGATAGAGGCGTTTGTAATAGAGCCTTGTGAAAGGGGCTGCCATCCTGAATTCTGTACGGGAGAATACATCTTAAGTTGGTGGGAATAGACATCTGTACAGGTAAGGTCAAGGGCAATCTGGCTTCCGTTTGCAAAGGAGGCAAAGTAGGACTTGTCCACAGTGATGACGCTTCCCCAAGAGAGTGCGTTGTTTGTGGTTCCTGGAAGTACTGTTCCCTGTCCAGTTGTCACCGTTGAGGTTCCGCCTGATGTTCCCGAACTTCCTGACGAGCCTGTTCCGCCTGTTGCAGATGCTCCTCCGTTTGAATAAAGATCAATTCCGTGTACTGTAATTCCGCCGCCGTGCAAAAGGAGTCCGTAAGACTTAAGTTCCTCGGCTTCCATTTGTGTTACCGTGTAGACAACGACTCCCGAAGTTACAGAGGGATTTATTTCTCCCGTGCCTGCAAGAGTTCCGTTTGTTACCCGACCCTGAGAAAGGGGCTGCCATCCAGAATTCTGTACTGGTGCATACATTTTCATGAGGTGGGAGTACTGGTCTGTGCAGGTAAGGCTTATGCGAATCTGGCTTCCCGCCTTGAAGCTGGCAAAGTAGGAAGGCTCTATAAAGATGGTTGTTCCCCAAGAAAGCGCCTGTCCTTGAATGGGTACTGTTACCCCCTGTCCTGTTCCCGTGGTTCCAGAAGTTCCCGAGCCGCCTGTTCCACTGCCTGTTCCACTGCCTGTTCCCGAAGAGCCTGTTCCACCTGTGCCAGAGGTTCCACTTCCGCCTGAAGTTCCAGTTCCTGTACCACGGCCAGTACCAGTTCCTGTACCTGTACCTGTACCTGTACCTGTACCGCGGCCAGTGCCAGTGCCAGTAGCAGTGCCTGTACCCGTACCAGTTGCAGTTCCTGTGCCGGTTCCAGTACTTCCTCCTCCGTAAGTGGTATCATCATATTCGCCCTCTGAGGCCACAATAAGCGACCATGCAAGAAGTTCGCAGGAGTTCAGTGTAAAGAGGGATGCCGCTCCTAAAAGAACAGCCCCTATAAGACCTTTGACAGAATGTTTCATTTTCATCGTACCATCCTTATGCCTTTATACTGCATAAACAACACCACAGTATAAAGGGTAACGCCTTTTTTTTCTAGCCTAAATTTAAAACTAAATTCAAAAATCAGTTTCTTGCGGTTATCTTCCAAGCCTTGTGTATTTTGCTGCTCCTGAAGTCTTCTGGTATGGTTTTTTGGGTAATGTCTTCAGACTTCCACAATAAGCTTCCGTCCTTTGCTCTTGGTAGCTTTTCTTCGCTAAAGGAAAGCCGCCTGCTGTTGGTGGAAAAATACAGCACACCCTCAGAAGAAAGTCGGGCAAGACATTTTTCTACAAGCCTAGGCCAGTCTCGGTTTATGTCAAGGGTGTGCTCCGTCTTCTTGGAGTTGGAAAATGTTGGTGGGTCCAGAATGATTATGTCGTACTCCCTGCCTGCTGAAGAGTCAAGAAAGGCCTCTGTATCGCTTCTAGTAAACGAATAGCGGTCAGGAGAAGTAAATCCGTTTAGGGCCATGTTTCTTTTTGCCCAGTCAAGGTAAGTGTTGCTCATGTCAACGCTTTCTACGGATGTGGCTCCTCCCTCTGCTGCGTAAACTGAAAAACTTCCTGTATAGCAGTAAAGGTTAAGTACTCGCTTTCCCCTGCATTCTGAGCGTACAGTATTCCTAAGTGGCCTGTGGTCAAAGAAGAGTCCCGTGTCTATGTATTGGGTAAGGTTTACAAGAAAGATTTGCCCCTGCTCAAAGGCGGTGCCTGTTACCCTGTGCTCCCCCTGTAGTCTTTCGTACTGACTTTTTTTCCCGTCTCTGTCTGCCGACTGCCTTTTTCTGGTCTTTGTTATTACATGGCTTTCCCTAATCCCCAGACATTCTGCGGCACTTTTTGCCATAAGGCTAAGCCATTCCTCTTCTTCTTCTTCTGGCTTTTCGTAGGGTCTTTCGTACAGGTACATGTGCAGGTATGTCCTTTCTGAGCGCTCCTGCTCGGTAACAGCTGCCGCCTTTCCGTTAGCACTAAGAATGGCGTTTTCTTCGTTTATGGCCAGTATTGCCGAAAGTTTGTCTTCAGAGCCTTCTGGTACAAAAGTGTAGATGTCGCATGCTAGCGGAATTTCGGGAATATCTCTGTCGTAGAGCCTGTAGCAGGTTATCCGCTCCCGTCTGGCCCACTTTCTTAAAATTCTGTACTGTTTCAAAAGCCTGTTGGAAAACATTTTGGCCTGTTCAGTGTCTTTTTGCGTCATAATGGTAACTATATACATTTTTTATGTTTTCGTATATACTGAGGCGAGTATGAAATTTACAGAATTTACGCTGAATGGAAGCCTTTTGGAAGGCATTGCCTCCGCTGGTTATGTGGAATGTACGCCGGTTCAGGAGCAGGTTTTACAGAATTCACTGGAAGGACGGGACTTGTATGTACAGTCTCAGACAGGAACAGGAAAGACAGCCGCATTTTTGGTTTCCGTAATACAGGAACTCCTTACTAGGGAGGGAGCATCTGGCAAAAAGGCCCTAATTATGGTACCTACAAGGGAACTTGCCGTACAAGTTGAGGAGGAGGCTGGCAAACTTATTTCAAAAACTGATCTTACCGCCGCAAGCTTTTACGGAGGAGTGGGCTATGACAGACAGGTTGCCGCTCTAAAGAAGGGTGTGGACATTATTATAGGCACTCCCGGACGGGTAATAGACCTGCACGAAGGCGGACAGATGTCCTTTGAACAGGTTGCCTTCCTTGTTATAGACGAGGCCGACCGCATGTTTGACATGGGCTTTTATCCTGACTTAAGGCGGCTTATAAAGGTTCTTCCCCAAAGCGAAAAGAGACAGACTATGCTTTTTTCTGCAACCCTAAACAGCTATGTAAAGAACCTAGCTTGGGAATACACCCGTAACCCTGCAGAAATTACGATAGACGCACAAAATGTTACCGTTGACGAAATTGACCAGCTTCTGCTTCATGTTTCCAGCGACGACAAGATGAGGCTACTTTTGGGCATAATGCAGAAGGAAAGCCCCCAGAGCCTGATTATTTTCTGCAACACCAAAAAGTCCTGCGAGATTGTGGCAAAGAGGCTGCGCCTAAACGGATTCCAAAGCGAATACATCATAGGCGACCTTCCCCAGTCAAAGCGCCTGAATATCATGGAAAAGTTTAAGGCCGGAAGCATAAACTGCCTCGTGGCAACGGATGTGGCTGCTAGGGGAATAGATGTAAACGACCTGCAGATGGTCATAAACTACGACCTTCCCAACGAAGCTGAAAACTATGTCCACCGCATTGGAAGAACGGCAAGGGCAGGTAAAAGTGGAAAGGCCTACACCTTCTGCAGCGAACAGGATGTATATTCCCTTCCTGCAATAGAGCGCTATGTGGGAAAGTCCATTCCTTCCTCTGTAGCAGACGAAAGCCTTCTTGCCGAAGACAAGTCTGCCGGACAGTACATAAAACTAAACTCTTACCATGAAGACTACAACGACAAGAGCGAGTTTGGAAGAAGACGGCAGGCTGAACATGAAGCCCATCGCAGAGGAACAAAGGGTAGGGGCCGCTACTCAAGCCGCAACGAAAAAAAGGCCAGCGAGTACAGGCGTGACAGGAGGGTGTTCAGTGCGGAAGAAGAAGACCGTCTTGCCTCAATGAGTACTGAAGAGCGTATGAAGCTTTATCGGGAAAAATATGCAGGCGGCTCAGAAAGAAACTCAGGACGAAAGGGTAAGGGCGGAAAAAACAGAAGCCAGTACTCAAAGAACCAGAATTATTCCAAGGCAAAGGGACGGCACTCAGTTCAGAATGCAAAGCCACAGTCAGTCCCCAAAAATTCAAAGTCCAGAACCAGCACTCAGAAGGTGGGGCTATTTGGCAAAATCAAGTCCCTCTTTTCAAAGAAGAAGTAGGACGCAGGAGTAGACATGATTACAGTTTCAGATGTAACGCTAAAGTTCAGCGAAAAACCACTTTTTAAAGATGTAAACCTAAAGTTCACCAAGGGAAACTGCTACGGCATAATCGGTGCAAACGGTGCAGGAAAGTCCACCTTTCTTAAGGTTCTTTCTGGTGAGCAGGAATGTGACTCCGGAAGCATAAGCATAAGTACAGGGGAACGCCTTGCAAAACTGTCTCAGGATCACTTTGCCTACGACTCGTATTCCGTAAAAGAAACAGTCCTCATGGGCTACCCTAAGCTCTATCAGCTGGGAAAAGACAAGGATGCCATTTACGAAAAGCCCGATTTTTCAGAAGAAGACGGAATCAAGGCCGCAGAAATGGAAGCTGAATATGGCGAACTGGGTGGATACGAAGCCGAAAATCAGATTGAACAGATGCTGTCTGGTCTTGGACTGGAAGAAGAATTCCACGACCGCATGATGAGCGATTTGGACGAAGGTCAGAAAGTGCGCGTGCTTCTTGCCCAGTCACTGTTTGGAAATCCCGACATTCTGCTTTTGGACGAACCTACAAACGGTTTGGATTTGGAAAGCATAGCATGGCTTGAAAACTTCCTTATCGAATTTGAAAACTGCGTGATTGTTGTAAGCCACGACCGTCACTTCCTTAATTCCGTGTGTACTGTAATTTGCGATATAGACTACGGTAAAATCACCCAGTTTACTGGTAACTACGACTTCTGGTACCAGATGAGCCAAATTATGCAGAAGCAGGCAAAGGATCAGCAGAAAAAGCGCGAAGACAAAATGGCCGAACTTAAGACCTTTATAGCTCGCTTTGCAAGTAATGTTTCCAAGGCAGGACAGGCTTCAAGCCGCAAGAAGGTTCTTGAAAAACTTGAGCTGGAAGAACTTCCCGTTACTAGCCGCAAGTTCCCCTATGTTCATTTCCAGAGCGAAAGGGAAATAGGAAACTTTGTCCTTACCGCAGAGCATCTTAACGCCACTGGTGCAGAAAACGAAGTCCTCCTTAAGAATTTTTCACTTACCGTGCATCCGGGAGAAAAAATCGCTTTTGTAGGAATGGAGCATAATTCCATAACAGCATTCTTTGACATTATTGCAGGAGAAAGAAAAAGCGAAGGCGAGGAAACTGTCATTAACTGGGGGCAGACGACAAGCCACACCTACATGGCCCGTGACAATTCAAAGTATTTTGACAACTCCCTTAACATTACCGAATGGCTAAAGCAGTTTTCAAAGGAACAGGATGACGCCTATGTACGGGGCTTCTTGGGACGAATGCTCTTTACAGGTGACGAAAGCCTTAAGCCAGTAAAGGTTCTTTCGGGAGGAGAAAAAGTTCGTTGTATGCTTTCTAAAATGATGCTTAGCGGTGCAAATGTCCTTATTTTGGACGACCCCACCAATCACCTTGATCTGGAAAGCATAGAAAGTCTTAACCAGGGACTTGTGCGCTTTGGCGGAGTCGTGCTCTTTTCTAGCCACGACCACGAGTTTATTAGCACCATTGCAAACCGCATTGTGGAAATTACGCCAAACGGAATCATTGACCGCATGATGAACTTTGACGATTACCTAAAAGACGAACAGGTAAGGGCTTTGCGAAAGCAGTACTATGCCGGAACCGATAAAAAAATAAGATTCTAAGGAGATGAAAATGAAAAAATTTTTATGTACACTGTCGCTTTTGACTCTTGTGCTGACTGCATCTTTTGCAGACCCTAAAGATCCGTCTGGACTTTTTAACATAAAGTTCCGGGGCGAGGAAGTTGTCATTACAGGATGCAACTACGAGTATTCCTCTGGAGCAGAACGAAAGCTAGTTGTTCCTGCCTACATAGACGGACTTCCTGTTACCCAACTTTCAGCCTATGCCCTTTCTAGTTACGAAAACTACGACCTTGACGAAGTAACCGAAATTGTCCTTCCAGAAACCTTAAAGATTATTGGCTACAAGGCTTTTGCTGGTCTTGAAGGCATTAAAAAAATCGTAATTCCTGACAATGTGGAATACATAGGCTACAGCGCTTTTGATAGCTGCTACGACTTGAATAGCGTAAAAATTCCTTCCTCTGTGCGCTACATTGACGACTGGGCCTTTGACGACACAGCTCTTACCTCTGTAGAAATTTCCAGGGCAACCCACATTTCCGAAGATGCCTTTGACTATGATGTAACGCTTTTTGTCTTTAGGGGAAGTCAGGCAGAAAAGACTGCAATAGACGAAGACTTAAGTTACCGATATCTTCCCGACGGTTCTGAACTTGATGTTCCTGAATACCCTGTAGAAGAATATGAAAACTATTACCACTACTATGATGATGACGACTATTATTACGATTATGATGACGATGACTATTACTACGGCTACGATGATGACGAAGATGTGGAGCCTGTAACTGAAGAACAGCTGGTTACCCTTGTAGACTACATCGTAAGCGTTGAAAACTCAGGCGAACTTGCAGACGGTTCTGTAGGAACAGAAATAAGCGACGGTTCTGTTTTTATTCGCATTCCAGATATGCTTTACTTGGTTAACAATGAATACGAGTTTCCCTACATCTATTACCGCATAGACAGCTATTCAGAAGAAGTTCCTAACTTCATTTATGTACTCTACGGAAGGCCTACCTACAGCAATGACGAATACTACTCTTGGTCTGCCTACATGATAGAAGACGAAGACGCAAGCGACTATCTAGAAAACACCAACATAGAAGAGCGGTGGGAGCGCATAAATGGCTACACAATCACTTATCGCACCACGGTTAAAATAGACGGAAAAACCTACGAAGTCCTTTGTACCGACATTGACGATGATCAGGATGACTATGACGATTATTATGACGATTATGACGATTACGATCTAAGCGATTATGGCGATTGGGATGATGATGAATTTGCGCCAGAAATTACAACGGAGGATATGAACAGAACACTTCTGTCAGTAGTTTCTCGCATGGAAAACGAATACTATGAAGATGTCTACTTCATGCATGTGCACAATTATAGCATGATTGTTTGCCCAGCAAGCGAAACAAATTCCGTTCCCCACATTGCACAGATTGTAGAAGGCTATGACGGACGAAATATTATTGTTCTAGGCTACATGCGCAATACATCCAGTTCAAACTTTACACTGTGCATGCTTGGTTCTCAAATAGAGGCCACTACGGAAGACGACATTACACCTTACACGAACGAAGAACTTGACGACCTCTATGCAGATGCCGAGGGCGACACTGTAATGAATGTTTCCCGCCGCATTCTGGGTAAAGACTACGATGTGTATTTTGTTGATTTAGATTCCTAAAAATGCTACCTTAGCGGAGAGGGTATAAATTTTAGAGGTTATAGAGTTATGTATAAGAGTGTAGATCCTAAGGTTGATTTTCCTAAGCAGGAGGAAGAGGTTCTTTCTTTCTGGGAAAAAAACAATACTTTTAAGAAATCAGTTTCGCAGCGGGAAGGCGCAGAAGACTTTGTCTTTTATGACGGTCCTCCTTTTGCAACAGGTCTTCCTCACTTTGGACATTTTATACCCTCTACAATAAAGGACATTATTCCTCGTTACCAGACCATGAGGGGTAAGCATGTAACCCGCCGCTTTGGATGGGACTGCCACGGACTTCCTGTAGAAAACCTTATCGAAAAGGAACTGGGCTTAAATTCTAAGCACGAAATTGAAGCATACGGTGTGCCAAACTTTAACGAAAAGTGTCGAGCCTCAGTTTTAAAATATACTGGCGAATGGAGAAAGACCATTACCCGTATGGGACGCTGGGTAGACTTTGACAACGACTACAAGACCATGGATCCTGAATTCATGGAGTCAATATGGTGGGCGGCAAAATCTCTGTGGGACAAGAACCTTATCTACGAAGGAAAATACATCCTGCCTTACTGCCCCCGCTGTGCAACCGTACTTTCTACCCACGAACTTGCTCAGGGCTACAAGGAAAAGCAGGACCCAGCAATCACCATTCGCTTTAAGGTAACAAAGGCTCCCTCTGCCATAGACGACTCTAGCATGACGGACGGAAAAACATACTTCCTTGCATGGACTACAACTCCATGGACTCTTCCCTCAAACCTTGGGCTTTGCATGGGACCCGAAATTGACTATGTAAAGATTCTTGACAAGGAAAGCGGAGATCATTACATCCTTGCAGAAAGCAGGCTTCACGCCTACTACAAGAGCGAGGACGCCTATCAGATTGTGTATAAAAGACCTGGTAAGGATTTTATTGGTGCCGAGTACGAGCCACTCTTTCCTTACTTTGCAGAACTTAAAGATTCCTCTGCATGCTCAGAAAAATCCGGTGAACCCTGCAAGACAGGTGCCTTCCGTATGTTTAACGCCGATTATGTTTCTACAGAAGATGGTACAGGCATAGTTCACATTGCCCCTGCCTTTGGCGAAGACGACAGCAAGGTCTTCCGCGGTTCGGGAGTTCCCTTTGTAGAACCTATTGATGCAGAATGCCGCTTTACAAAGGAAGTGTCCGACTGGGAAGGCGTATTTGTAAAGGATGCCGACAAGGACATTATGGACCGCCTTAAGAAAGAGGGCAAACTTGTAAAAAGGGAAACTGTAAATCACCAGTACCCCCACTGCTGGAGGTGCGGAAGCCCTCTTATCTATCGGGGAATAGGCAGTTGGTTCGTCCGTGTTGCAGATCATCACGAAGCCCTGTTAAGAGCAAACAGTCAAATTAAATGGCAGCCTGAACACATAAAGGAAGGTCGCTTTGGTAAGTGGCTTGCAGGAAGCCGTGACTGGGCAATTAGCCGCAACCGCTACTGGGGAAACCCCATCCCAATCTGGCGCTGTACAAATCCCGACTGCGGACACAAACTGTGTGTAGGAAGCCGTGACGAACTCAAGCTGCTTTCTGGCGTATACCCTGAAGACCTGCACAAGCAGTTTGTAGACAAAATTACAATTCCTTGTCCCAAGTGTAAGAAAGAAATGCGCCGTATTCCAGAAGTATTTGACTGCTGGTTCGAGTCAGGCTCTATGCCCTATGCTCAGCAGCATTATCCTTTCGAAAACAAGGAATACTTTGAAAAGAATTTCCCTGCCGACTTTATTTCTGAAGGTCTTGACCAGACACGAGGATGGTTTTACACCCTTACAATTCTTGCAAGCCATCTGTTTGACAGGCCCGCATTTAAAAACTGCGTGGTAAACGGTATCGTACTTGCAGAAGATGGACGCAAGATGTCAAAAAGCCTCAGAAACTACACTGACCCAGTAGAGGCAATCAACAAGTTTGGTGCAGACGCAATTAGGCTCTTCCTTATGCATTCTGCAGTCGTAAAGGCTGATGAAATCCGCTATTCCGATGACGGTGTGCGCGACATCATAAAAAGCATCATTCTTCCTCTGTGGAACAGTTACAGTTTCTTTGTTCAGTATGCAAACATAGACAGCGTAACCTGTACCGGACACGAATTTGACGACAGGCTTCCTTCCAATTCTCTTGACAGATGGCTTTTGTCTGTAAGTCAGAAAATGGTTAAGGAAGTAACAGCCGCCCTTGACGACTACGATCTTAATGCCGCCATTGATCCTTGGCTTGGCTTTATTGATCAGCTTAACAACTGGTACATCCGCCGTAACCGCCGTCGCTTCTGGAAGAGTGGAAGTGACTCTGACAAACTGGAAGCATACGGTACTCTTTACCTTGCCCTAAAGACATTTACTCAAGTTGCCGCACCCTTTATTCCCTTCCTTACCGAAACAATGTGGCAGAACCTTAAAACTGCCGAAGACAAGGAATCTGTTCATCTGGTAGACTTCCCCACATATAACGCTAGGTTCCGTGACGAAGCTCTTGAGTTCCAGATGGAAACAGTACAGAAGGCCGTAAGCATGGGACGCAGCCTGCGAAATCAGTTTAACCTTAAGAACAGACAGCCCCTTCAGAGTGTGGCCCTTGTTACCCGCAATGCAGACGAAAGGAAAGTGCTTGCTGCAATGGAAGACACTATTGCGGAAGAACTTAATGTAAAGCAGGTGATTTTCCACGAGCGCGAAGATGAACTTGTTGAATACAAGGCAAAGGCAAACTTTAAGGTACTGGGCAAACTTCTTGGTCCAAAAATGAAAAGTGCCGCCACAGAAATTGCAAAACTTACTAATGAGCAGATTGCGGCCCTCCTTGACGGACAGAAACTTTCCGTAACCGTAGAGGGAAGTGAAGTTGAGCTTACCGCAGAAAATGTCCTTGTTGAACGCTTTGAAAAGGAAAACCTTAAGGTTGTAAACGACGGAACCCTTACTGTTGGGCTGGATACAAAAATTACGGACGAACTTCAGAAGGAATGCTATGCCCGTGACCTTGTGCGTGGAATTCAGAATCTTAGAAAGGAAAGCGGATTTGAAGTTACCGACAGAATAAATCTTCTGGTTGGCGGAAGCTCAAGTCTTAAAGGTTCATTCGATTTGTTCCGAGACTTTATAGCAGGAGAAACCCTTGCCGCAACAATTTCTTGGAGCGACACGGCTTTGGACACTGCCATAGAGGCTGACAGCGAAACCTGGACAGTCCGCATTGCCAAAGCCTAAGGAGACTTTATGAACGGAAAGATTTTTAAACCTCTTGCTTTGGCACTTGTCCTTGTACTTGCCCTTTTACTTTCTGCCTGTCAGACAACGGAACCAGAAGTAGAGCAGCCTGCAACACCTGCGGTAACTCTTCAGGAAGTACATCCCCTTGCTGTCCTTAGCGCAGATTCTAGCATTTATGTTGGCGTTCCCGTAAAGTATCATCAGCAGCTTGTGGCTGATGTGCTCTGTGCCGAAATTCCCTCTCTTTCGCAAAAGGATGCCCTTACCGTAGTAAAGCAGATAAATGTCCTTTATGCTGGCTTGGGAACAGTTGCCGACCGTTCCATGCTGGAAATTGCTGCCAGAGGTTCAATTCCTTCCGCCGCACAGAGCCTTATATTCACTCAGTCCAACGGATGGATAAAGCAGTCCTACACGGCACTTTCTTCTGACGATGCTCTTTCAAAAGGGTACCCCAATACCTTCTCCTACTACAGGAGGCGTGACACAAGGTTCCAGGTGGGGCTTCCTTCTTCAAAAGTCTTTGTCGTAGGTCGAGACCTTGCGCCCATGCTGGAGCAGTATTCCATGCGTCCAAATGTAGCTGACAATTCCTACAACAACTGGGTAAATCTTTCCACTCATGGCGGAGAAGACATCCGCTTTTACATTACAAAGCCCGGTCAGTATCTGCGCAACCTTCTGGGAAGCGACATACTGGGGTCAAACGAAGTCTTCGGTACCCTTAAGGCAAAGTCAGACAAAACTTACATGCTTACCTTTGACTTAAGGTGTTCAAACTCTCGCACAGCAAAAACACTCTTTGCCGCCCTTCAGCTTTCCCTTGGACTTATGGGGGGAGACATAAGAATGTATGATGACTCAACGCTTGAAATTTCAGGTCTTGAAATTACAGAGCAAAAGCTTATAGACCTGTTTACAAGGGACCCAATTACCGGAAAACACTTTGAGGTAAACGCTGATGGTACGGTTACCACGACAAACCGCTAGCATTTTAGCCACACTTCTTGTCTTCCTTTTTCTTTCCTCCTGCTCATCATTTGCAATTCCCGGTGAGCGGAGAGATGAAGCAGAATCCGTCTACAGGGAGTATTTTCTTATTGCCCAAGAATACGAGTCTCTAAAAAAATACGACAAGGCTCTTGCATACTACAAAAAGGCTTTAGCATCCTCCAGTTTGTACGACAGCGCCTACTACCGCATGGGTGTGTGTCATGTTCAGCAGAAAGACTGGAAAAATGCCGAGGAAGTCTTTTCTTACTTTCTAGAAAAAGACGGTGAAAATCAGACTGTGCTTCTTTCCCTTGCCTATATAAAAGCCATGAAGGGCTCTACAGAAGAAGCCGTCAAAATGTACGAAGACCTGTATGCAAAAAACGGTGACAATCCATCGGTTTTAAAAAACTACACAGCGGTTCTTATTCAGTTAAAGCAGTACGAAAAGGCAGAGTCTGTTCTGACAGAGTTTGCAGAAAAATTTCCCGATGACAAATCCATTCAGACCCTTAGAAAAAGTATTTCCTCTGGGCAGAATTAGTTGGTGTTTCCCGACAGCAGGAAGTTTCTGTATTTGTCAGGATTTACCCTAAATGCAATAATTCTCTTTCCTTCTTCTTTAAGGGCGTGGGCCAGTGCCTGCTCTGATTCGTTTGTAAGCCTGTCTGCCGAAATAAGGCGCAGTGAGCGTGAGGAAACTCCTATGGCGTGCTTAATGCTTAGGTTTTCGTAGGCTAGTTCCCTTTCAATCTTGTCGTAAAGTTCTTCAGAACGCCTAAGGGCGGCATCTATGTCAAGTTCCTGCATTATTACGGAATATCCGTCTGGTCCGTTTTCAAACACAAGGTCTTTAAATCCCGCAGTTGAAAGAATTGCCTTTTCTATTTCCCTTGAACAGTCAGTGTTTGCAGGAAGTCCAGGAATCCTTATGGAAATAAGAGAGAGGTCCATGTCTGACGCAGCAGCCCTCTCCAGTTCGCTTTCCAGACGGGGCTTCATGTAAGACTGCCATCCAAATCCCGTTGTTGGAGAAAAGAGTCCTGTTTCTACAGCCGTTTGGGGCTTTTCAGGTTCAGCACTTACCGCTTCTGGCTCAAAGTCTGGTGACTGGTCATCCGCTGGTGACTGGTCATCCACCGGTGACTGGTCATCCCCATTTTCTTCAGGTTCATCTTCTTCCTGAATTTCTTCCTGTTCAGGCTCTTCTTTTACATCTAGCTTTTCTTCTGCAAAAGGTTCTTCTTTTTCTGAATGTTTTTTAGTCTTTTCGCCTGCATTTAAATCCTCTGTTGAGTCTCTGTCTGATTCAGTCTTTGCCTTGTTCTGATCTACAAAAGTAGCCGCATCAGTTTCTTTTTCTCCAGAGGTGGCAATCATGTAAAGTACAACGGCAAATGTGGCAATTAAAATGATTATGAAGGCGATTGCGCATCGGGTAAAAATTGTCTTTGGAGAAATTTTATAAATTACTGCAGAAAGGCGCAGTGTGCTGTTTTTTGTGTTAAGTTCAGTGCTGAATGAGCGGACAAAAAATGATGAACCCGCTGGAACTCTGGAAACATCTGCAGGGTAAGAGAAAATAAGGGTGCCATCTGCAGAAAGTTGTACTACGGCAATATCGTCCACAGTGCCTATGGCGCTTTTAAATCCTTCCGCAAAAAGGGGTGTCCCTGGTTCCGCTAGGGCTGCTGCCGAAGCTGTATCCCTTGTAAGGGTGTTGAACCTATCTTCGCAAAGTGTCTGACCCCTAGTGTATTCCATGATTAAAGAGGTACCCAAAAGAAGTACCGTAAGGATATAGATTATAAAAATACAAATGCTGAAAGTTGCTGTTTTTCTTTTCATACTATTCAGTATAACGCAGAGAGTAAGAGTATGCAAGTTTTACAAGCGAAAAAAAGTCCAATTTGTCTTTTGATATTCTTTTTAAGAAAGCCGTAAGGGGCAGGAGCGTGCACAGGGCAGGAGTAAGGGATGTGCAGTTTTCCTTAATGGACTCTTCTACGCCTTCCTTCCATTCCTTGCAGAAGTCCTTAAAGTTAAAGTTTAAATCCCTATAAAAGGGGCCTGTTGGCTGATTTTTTTCCTTCTGCCACAACTCAAGGGATGCCTTGTATCCTTCAAGAACGGTACTGGTCTTTGCGTTTTTAAGTCCTTCCCGAACTGTGTCGTAAAGTTCCGTCCTAAACATGAGTGCGCAAAATTTTTCTTCTAGGGTGTCTGTTCTTAGGGAGGAGTTCTTGTAAAGTTTGTCCAGATAGGTTCCCCTTGCATAGGGCCTTCCGCCAGAGTATGCAAAATCTGCTCCAAAAAGTTTTATGTCTTTAAAGCCAAGTTTTTGTGCAATGTCACAGGCCGCTATTGTTACAGTTCCGCTTCCAGTCTGAATCTGGGGAATGTTTGCCTTTTGTGAAGCTAGAGCAAGAAGGGGGTGACCGTTATGCACAAGAAATGTGGTGCAGGCGTTTTTTCTTGCCATGGAAATGCTTTCGTTTGCAGATGCGGCATCAAAGAAACAGACAGGCTTTTTTTCATTTTGTAAAATTGAACCAAGGCATTTAAAGTGTTCTGTAGAAAGATGCTGGGCGTCTATGCTCACCACTGCATCAGGAATTATTCCCTGTGCCACAAGAGAAGAAAGGGCAGTGTCTGTTGCAAAAATTTCGTACTGATTTCTGTTCTGCCTTAAGTAAGTAATGTCTTCATCAAGGCTTGGTCCTGCGGCAATGACGGCGACAGATTTTTTTGTGTCAAAGACATTTCTTATGTCAGGATTTTTGGTAAATGTCCTAAGGTTTATAAAAATGTTCCTCTGCCAGAGTTTTGCAAAGTGGGACTGCACGGAATAGTCTGCGCTTATGTGCCGTACCGCCGTAGAAAAAATTTCCTTTAGAGTTAGAGCGCTTTGTTTTTCTCTGTCTTCCCACGCCCTGTGAAATACAAATTCAATTCCGCCATGCATGTGGGGAAGATAGTTTGAAAGAAGAACGCTTCCTAAAGTTTTTTCTGTTGCAAAGAGCATGTTTTTTTTAGAACAGAGTTCCCTTACGCTGGGAAGTTTAAGACAGAAGTTAAGGGATTCTTCATCCTTTTCACAGGCTATTACAAGGCTACATGTCTTTACCGCTTCCGTAAGATGAAAGCCTCCTCCAAGACCTGCAACAACAAGACATCCTGTTCTATCTTTAAAAAGGGCGGCTTCCCCTTGTGGATTGTATTTTGAATGCATGGGCTTACCATCTAAAAATACCGGAATAAGGCAGCTGTTTTTTGAAGTTAGGGTTCCGCTGTAGGTCAAGGGTGTCCTCCTGCAAGAAGGGCTTTAAGTTCCCCATTTAGTTTTTCTGATTCCTTGTTTATTTGGCTTTCGTACTGAGCCTTTTGTTCGCCACTTATGCTTCTTTCCCTTAAAATGCATAGGGCAGGAAATGCATCCTTCTGCCAGACCGGGTCAGCTCTGTGGTCGTCTAGGATTTGTTCAAGGTCTTTTATTCTGTTAGTGTTTTCTTTTTCTGAGCCTGTAAAGGAAAATGCCAAAGGCTTTACAGGAGCAGTGCATGTTTTTTCAAAAAAGTTCCAGTCCACATCGGGAATGTTTGGAAAGGAGTTTTTATATTTTGAGCCTAACGACAGCCTAAAAATTCTTCCGTTAAAATTTCTCGAGCGGAACCAAGAGGCATATAGGTCTAGGCTGGGAGAAGCAAAGTGACTTGGGGTAAGGCGGGTCTCCTTTGTGCAAAGCTTCATGTCTCTAAGGCTGTCGCGGTTTTCGTTCTGATTTGGTTCTGCATGAACTTTTCCGCTAGAGGGGCTTAGGTCAAGTCCGCAGAAAAATATGGGGCCTGTGCTAAGTTTTAGGGCAAGGCAGGCAGCGGTTCCGCTTACGGTTCCGTTTCTTTCTGCATGAAGGGCTTTTATTCCGCTTTCTTTTATAAGGCTTTCACTTATTCCGTCTCCGTAGGAAAGAGGCACTACTGCATGTTCCAAAAGAAGTTTGGAGGGACAGGCTGATTCTGCAGAAAGGGCAAGGGGAACTTCCCTAAATGCAAAATGACATTCCCTTAAGTGAGCCTTTGCCCAGTAGCCGCCGTCTGTAGAAAGAATCATGTCGGGAACAATTCCTTCCTTTTTGAGGGGCGAGACTGCCGACGAAAGAGCCAGTACAATCGCCCTGTTTCTGTTCTTTTTTATAAGGGGCAGGGATGGGGTAAGGCTTGGACCAGAGGCGCATATGATTACGGGAGAATCTGTTTTTTGAGGAAAGGCCTGTGTTTTTATAAGTGCGCAGAATCTTACTGCATTTTTTGCCCAGCGTTTAGAAAAATAAGTTCTGGTTGCAAGTACATCACGGCTTTTTAAAACCGCCTTTTTTATTTCTTCCCAGACATTTTCGTCTTCTTTGGGGAAGGCCTTTGCAGAGGGCTGCCATGAAACAAAAAGTGAGGCCGAAAGAGTTTCTTCTCCAAAGTAAGAAAAAAGTTCTTCTGCAAGGGATTTTTCTTTTCCGTAAAAGACTTGGGTAAAATATGAATCCACATCTTTAAATGACTCTGAGTAGCGTATGGCACAGACTGGGATTCCGGGAAACCTTTTTTTTAGAGGCTCTGCAATGTAGGAAAGAGCTGGTTCTGTAACGATTACGGCTTTTGGTAAAAAGGGGGCTTCCAGCGAGGAAACAAAGCGTTCTGCTTCCGCCTGAGGATTGTATGCGGAATGAAGCCTGACTCCGTTAACTGTAAAGACTACCGTTCGTTCGTTTGTCATCAGGCTTTTTCCTCCTTTAACAACCGTTCGTTACTTGTTCCCAACAGAAAGCCTAGGCTGTCATCGTTTAGGGAATTGCTTTTTTTTCCAAGAAACTGGGCCTTGTACAGAAGTCCTTCTTGTGTAAAGAGGGGCAAGAAACAGCTCCAGTCTCCACCCCTTTCCAGCACTCCCGATGCAAAGGCTTTGTATTCTCTACTGCCCTTGCTAATGTTAAGTCCGTTGGGAATAGAAATGCTTACTAACGATAGTTCGCTTATGCCCTTAAGGTCATCCATGCAAAGAAGTCCTTCTCGGTAAGAAACTGAGTCCGAAAGAGTTTCCAAATCTTTTTTCTTAAAGGGGGTAAAGATCTGATTTTTTTCTACAGGGGCCATAAATACATAGTCCGTGTTTTTTTGTGTAAATCTCATGCACCAGACTTCATTAGTTTTTTCTGCAAGTTCGTCTGACAAAAACTGCCTTAGGGGAAAGTCCGGTGAGGAAGAAAGAAATTTTTTTTCTGAACAAGGGGGGAGTATTCCGTTCCAGAAAGCTTCTGTCGCTTCTGATTTTTTTGCTGAATCTATGTCGTAACCGGCAAAGGCCTTAGGACAGAAGAGTAAGTTATCGCTTTTTTTTAGCAGGCAGGCATGAATAAAGCCGTGAGACTTACACAGCGGAAAAAATGTTCCGGGGGTGCCACACGGCTTTTTCTTTGTCTTAATTGTTTCTAGAAGACCCATTAAGCAAGACCGAGTTCTGTAAAGAGCTTTTTGTATGTCTCAAACTGCTCGGATTTTGCAAACTCGGTGATTTTTTCTTCCGGCAGGCTGTCCAGGAGCTGATCCATGTAAGAAAGAACAGACTTAATTTCCTGCTTCATTTCTTCCGGTATGCCTTTTGACTGCTTTGCCTCAACTTCGGGAGTGGCACTTTCTGCTACCTGGTCAACAGTTTCTGCAGCGGTAAGAGGTGCGGCTTTTGTAACTTCATCCACCGTGGGAACTGTTTCTTCTTCGCCCTCCCACTGGGAGAATACGCCTTCCGCAGGTTCATCGTTCATTGCACCTTCGGACTCTTCCGCTTCTTCTGCTGTTTCTTCAACTGCTCCTTCAGTGGCGCCCGTACCGGCATCGCTTTCTTCTAGGTACTGGAAGTTTTCTTCCGTCATGGGCTGAACTTCGTCGTTTTCAAAAATGTCGATGGGACCGCCTAAGCCTTCTGATGAAGTGTATTCGACTTTTGCAACCTCATCAAATTCTTCTTCGTTCTCATCTTCTGGAATGTCTTCAACTGTTCCGCCAGAGGCAGCTTCTTCTGCATCGTCGTCAAGCATGTCGGAACTTGATGATTCTACAAAGATGTCATCATCGTTTTTAGGAACTGAAATTTCTTCGGGAAGGGAGTCTGCTTCGTCAGCATTTATTTCGAGACTTTCGCTTTCGTCTTCCTCAAAGACAGGCTCTTCCAAAGTTTCGTTTTCAAAATCCATAGAAAGATTTTTTGTTGCCTCAATTTCAGTGTCGTCCACTTCTTCGTAGGGTGCGTTTTCTTCTGTAATATCTGCGGAATTGATTATATTGGAAAGTTCGTCAGTGTTAAGGGCAATGGAATCGTCACCATCATCATCGTCGCCAAAGAAACCCTTGGATTTTTCTGTAGCGTCCTGAGCCACATTGTTAAGTTCTTCCATAGACAGGGTGATTGAATCGTCTCCGTCATCAGAGTCTCCAAAGAATCCTGTAGACTTTTCTGTAGCGTCCTGAGCCACATTGCTAAGTTCTTCCATGGAAAGTGTAATGGAGTCGTCACCGTCGTCAGTGTCGCCAAAGAATCCTGATGACTTAACTTCTTCCTGCATAGGTTTGTTTTGTACAGGCTCTTCTGTAACACCGTTTTTCCTAAGTCCTGCAAACTCGTCTTTAAGTCCTGCAATTTCTGACTTAAGGCTTGCAAGTTCCGAAGCGATTGACTTTAAGATGTCTGAATTATCTATTTGTGGTTCCCTTGTAACAGTTTCTTCCTGTTTGCTTTCGGTGGGTATGTCTTCCACTGTGGAATCATACTCGTTCTCCATGATATCCTCCTGTGGCTTTTCCGCTGCATTTTCGTCAGGAAGGAATTCTGGAATGTCGTATGATTCTGTCGTTTCTTCGCTGTCTCCGAACAAATCTTCATCGGCGTCTGAGGTATCTATGCCTGCGGCTTCGCTGGGTGTGTCAAAGTTGTCTTCAAGGGCGGGGGAACTTACGCTGTAGTCTTCTTCTGCCTTTTCTTCTTCAAAGGCAAAGTCGTCAAGAGAAGGCTCTTTTTCTTCCTGCTGAATAAAGGCACTTCTTTCGCTACTAGTGTCAAAGTTGTCCTCAAGGGCAGGGGAGCTTACGCTAAATTCGTCTTCCTCTTCTTGGGCTGAAGTTTCTTCAATGGAAAGACTGTCTTCTGCTGCAGTGTCTTCGGCTACAGTTTCTTCTGTAACGGCAGGCTCTTCTATGCTAAAGGAATCTTCTGCTACAGTTTCTTCTGTAACGGTAGGCTCTTCTATGCTAAAGGAATCTTCTGCTACAGTTTCTTCTGTAACGGCAGGCTCTTCTATGCTAAAGGAATCTTCTGCTACAGTTTCTTCTGTAACGGTAGGCTCTTCTATGCTAAAGGAATCTTCTGCTACAGTTTCTTCTGTAACGGCAGGCTCTTCTATGCTAAAGGAATCTTCTGCTA
>CALCRU010000073.1 GCA_937894335.1 uncultured Treponema sp.
GCTCCTACGATGGAATTTTATCATATCTCATTATATTGTGCAAACAGAGCCTATATTTTTCATATAATGAATAAAAAAATATCTAAACACGCAGTTATATGCCTTTATTTTCTTTTATGTCTGCAAAACAGCATTTTAGTCTCTGAGACTGGTAATAAAGCTATTGATTTTTTATTCTATGCAGCAGATGCGTCCAATAAAGATATAAAATCAGCGTTCATAGACATGCAAAATGCGGAGCAAAACTTGGACGCTTACGCACTTAATTATCCAATGATTTTAAGCTTTACAAATCAAAACATATTCACCAATATGCAAAGCGATTCCGTATATGCACCTCTAGAAGCATCGGCATCCTTTTCTATTAGCCAACCGCTTCCAAAAGAATTAAATATATCACTTACAGGAAAAATATCCATAGATAAACAAGACACATCTCTTAATTATGCAGACAGTGTACTTCTTTCTCTTGAGCTACAAAAATACTTGGTATTCTTCCCTAGAGAACTCAGAATAATTTCACCATTAAAAACAACACTTCAGAATAACCTGCAAAGTTCATTACTGCAATTAGCAACCATAAGAGAAAATACAAGGCTTCAACTTTTAAATTTATATGTAAATATAAGACAACTATCTCGAACAATAGAGGCAATGAATCTATCACTTGAGGTTGAACAAAAAAAATTAAAATATCTAAACGACGAATATCTACGCGGAACAGTTTCATTAAGTGAAGTCTTTGCTGCAGAAGACAGCCTTTATACAGCTGAAAATTCGTTAAACAACTACAAGAATTCCCTTGCAGTTGTTCTAACCGATTTAGAAACATTGCTGAACAGAACTCTTACGGAAGATGAGATAAATATTTTGTGTGATACATCAGAACCTCTTCCCGAGCAAATCCAATGGGAACTAAAAGCAGATTCAGAATTATACCTTTTATCACTGCAAAAAGAAAACCTCATCTTAAATTTATATGAAAACAGAATCAAAACAGCTCCCTCAATATCAATTTCAGCATCGGTAGAAGGTCTAGCCACGCCTTATACTATTGACAGCCCTTTCTCTTTTTTTAGAATACGGGATGATATTCTATGGTCACTAAACATTGGCATATCTTTCTCCCCAATGTTATGGAGTATAAACAAATCTCAAGAAACGAAATTTAGGGTATCAAATGAATTTATTATATTTCAAACGGAGGCAAGAAAGAATGCCTTAAACAGAGCTTTAGAATACTACCAAAGAAACATACTACAATTGCAAACAGAAGCGGAAAGTCTTTGCCAAGCATATACAAGGAGATTTCAATTTTATCAATCTGTTCTTGAATTGAAACAAAGCGGAATGTGCTCTGAACTTGATGCTCTAAAAGCAGAATCGACCGTAAAGACATCAGAAACCAATTTAAACAACATACAAGATGCTATTTGGTACGCACAACAAATCAAATCTACCATACATCTTGATTAGAGTTTTATCAAATAGAAATAAATTCTGCTTGAAAAAATCGCTGAATAGTACTATCATATTTGCAACAATTTAAAATACGCACTACTCAAATAGAAGAGAGCCAGTTTAGGAAGTGAGGAGTTCCGTAAGATGAATTTTCTAAATGACTATGTTGAAAATTTTGACAAATGCACAACCTATGAGGAAATGCGCAAATACTATAAAATCAAGTGTCCCGAAAACTTTAACTATGCCTACGATATCATAGACCGCTATGCAAAGGAAGAGCCTACTAAGCGCGCAATAGTATGGTGCGACGACAACGGAGAAGAAAAAATCTTTACATTTAAAGACATTTCAGATTACACGCAAAAGACTGCAAACTTTCTTGTTTCTCAGGGAATTAAAAAGGGCGATACCGTAATGCTAGTTTTGCGCCGCCGCTACGAATTCTGGTTCTTTATTTACGCCTTGAACAGGATTGGTGCCATTGCAATTCCGGCCACCTATCTTCTTCTTCAGGCTGACTACGAATACCGCAACAAGGCCGCCGATGTAAAGATGATTGTTACCTTTGACGATGACCGCGTTTACAGGAACATAGAAGGCGCCCTGCCCTCATCACCTTCTGTAAAAAAACTTGTTACCGTTGGAAAGGAAAGGGAAGGATGGATTAACTTTCATAACGAAATAGAAAAGTTTCCCGCAAGTTTTCCCCGTCCCCAAGGAGAAGCTGCAACCCACAACACTGACCCAATGCTCATCTACTTTACTTCGGGAACTTCTGGCTACCCCAAGATGGCCCTGCACGACTTTACATATCCTCTGGGACACATTACAACAGGTAAGCTCTGGCACGGTGTTGTAGACAACGGACTTCACCTTACTCTTGCAGAAACCGGTTGGGCAAAGGCTGGCTGGGGAAAAATCTACGGACAGTGGATTGCAGGTACGGCTCAGTTCATTTACGACTTTGATACATTCCGCGCAACATACATTCTGCAGATGATTGAAAAGTACAACATTACCACATTCTGTGCACCGCCCACAGTGTACCGATATCTTATCCGTCAGGATCTGTCAAAATTTAATCTGTCTTCTTTGGTAAAATGTACCACGGCAGGAGAACCTCTTAACGGAGAAGTATACCGCAAGTGGCTTGAAAAAACGGGACACAAAATTTACGAGGGATTCGGTCAGTCAGAATCTTCCGTCATAATAGGAAACTTCCCTGGCATGGAACCGCGCCCTGGCTCTATGGGAAAGCCCGCTCCTGGTTACGATGTAGAAATAATCCGCCCGGATGGAACAAGATGCGCTCCTAACGAAAACGGAGAAGTGATAATCCATGTAGAAAACGGAAAGCCCTTTGGACTTCTTGCTGGCTACTATAAAAATCCTGAGGAAACCGCAAAGGCATTTGAAGGCGGCATTTACCGAACAAAAGACATTGCCTACTACGATGATGACGGCTACCTTTGGTTTGTTGGCCGTAACGATGATGTCATAAAGACAGCAGGATACCGTGTAAGCCCCTTTGAAGTAGAAAGCATTCTGCAACAGCACCCAGCAGTTTTGGAATGTGCAGTAACAGGAATCCCCGACAAGAGGCGAGGAAACATTGTAAAGGCTACAATCGTACTTACTCAGGGATACGAAGCAACCACAGAACTGGAGCATGACATTCAGGATTATGTGCAGAAAAACACAGCTTCCTACAAGAGGCCTAAGGTTATAGAGTTTGTAAAGGAACTTCCAAAGACAACCAGTGGCAAGATAAAGCGAAACACAATCCGCGACGAGGATGCAAAAAAGGTCAACGCTTAAGTTACTAAGATCTTACCTACCGCTTAACAGCATAAACTGCCATTAGGCGGTAGGCATAAAATCAGCCTAGGAATTTGTAACCGGCTTTTTCTATAGCTTTTGCAATGTCGCTGTCCTTTACGGGCTTAAATGTAGTAACGGTAACTTGACCCTTTTCGTGACTGGCAACTGCTTCAGAAACACCCTTTATTTTTTCAATAGCTTCCTTAACATGAGATTCGCAGTGGCCGCACATCATTCCTTCAACCTTGTAGGTTTTTGTAACATTTTCTTCCGACATAGTTTTCTCCTTGATGATTTTTTTGTCGTGCCTTGAATTGTATATATCTACTAGGTTCAGGCGCAGGGCATTGGTAACCACAAAGAAACTTGAAAGGCTCATTGCAAGAGCACAAAGCATTGGGTTAATCGTAATGCCAAATGCATTATACCACAGTCCAGCAGCAATGGGAATAAGTATTACATTATAAAAGAAGGCCCAGAAAAGATTCTGCTTTATGTTGCGAAGGGTTGAACGGCTAAGCCTGATTGAAGCACTTACATCAGTAAGGCGGCTGTTCATAAGCACAATGTCTGCCGCATCTAGGGCAACATCTGTTCCCGAACCGATTGCAATACCCACATTTGCACGGGTAAGTGCCGGTGCATCGTTTATGCCGTCGCCAACCATAATTACAAAGCCTTTTTTCATTAAGTCGCAAACAACTTTTTCTTTGCCGTCAGGAAGAACTTCTGCAACTACAGAATCAACTCCGGCCTGTTTTGCAACTGCACTGGCGGTACGCTGATTGTCTCCCGTAAGAAGCACAACAGAAAGTCCCATGTTCTGCATTTCCTTTATGGCGCGAACCGAATCTTCTTTTATAGTGTCGCAAACTGCAATCACGCCTAAAAGAGTACCGTCTTTACAGAAGGCAAGAGGAGTCTTTCCCTGCTCAGAAAGTTCCTCAACCTTTTTAAGCATATCATCCGCAAAGAGAATTTTTTCTTGCTCCTGCATAAAGTGAATGCTTCCGCCTTTAACAGAAGAACCGCCTACATTTGCATAAACTCCGCTTCCAACCAGAGCCGCAAAATCTGTAACCGGACGAGGGGCAAGGTTTTTAGAAAGGGCATATTCCACCACAGCCTTTGCAAGAGGATGCTCGCTGTTTTTTTCTACATCAAGGGCATACTGTAAAAGTTCAGACTCTGGCACACCTTCGCAGGAAATTACATCAGTTACAGAAGGGCTTCCCTTTGTTACGGTTCCAGTTTTATCTAAAGCCACAATGCTTGCCTTACCTGTCTGCTCAAGGGCGGTGGCAGTTTTAAATAGGATTCCGTTTTTTGCACCCACTCCGTTACCAACCATGATTGCCACGGGAGTTGCAAGTCCCAAGGCACAGGGGCAGCTTACCACAAGAACAGCAATGGCCCTAGAAAGTGCAAAGCCTATTCCGCTTCCGGTAATAAGCCAGATTACGGCGGTAACAAGTGCAATGCCCATTACTGCAGGAACAAAAAATCCGCTTACAGTATCTGCAATTTTTGCAATGGGAGCTTTTGTTGTTGCGGCATCGCTTACCATTTTAATTATCTGCGAAAGGGTTGTGTCTTCCCCCACCCTTAATGCCCTACACTTTAACATGCCCGAAACATTCAGTGTAGCTCCACTTACGGAACTTCCTTCCTGTTTATCTTGGGGAATGCTTTCGCCGGTAAGGGCACTTTCGTTTACAGCAGAAGAACCTTCAAGAACAATTCCGTCTACGGGAACAGTTTCTCCTGGTCGCACAATAAAAATATCTCCTGCACAAACTTCTTCGAGAGGAACAAGGACTTCTTTTCCGTCACGCAAAAGACATGCGGTTTTGGGAGCAAGGCTCATTAGGCTTTTAAGGGCATTTGTAGTTCTTCCCTTTGAAAGGGATTCAAGCAGTTTGCCCACAGTAATTAGGGTAACAATCATTGCAGCACCTTCAAAGTAAAGGCTGTCCATGTATTCTGCCGCAAGAGAAGAGCCACCCTTAACCTGAGCGTCGGTCATAAGAAAGACATTTACGCAACTGTATGCAAAGGAAACGCCAGACCCCAAAGCCACAAGAGTATCCATGTTTGGAGAAAGATGAAGAAGTGCCCTGAATCCGCTTACAAAAAATTTTTGGTTTATGACAAGAACAATTACGCAAAGCAAAAGCTGAACTAGAGCCATTGCAACATGATTGTCATTAAAAAAAGAAGGAAGTGGAAAGCCCCACATCATGTGGCCCATGCTTACATACATGAGGGCAAGAAGAAAGACTAGGGAAGAGATCAGCCTTTTTACTAGCAGGGGAGAATTTTTATCTTCAAGAAGTTTTGCACTGTCAGTTTTTTCTGATGATTTTTTCTGAACAGGGGAAGCACCGTATCCGGCTTTTTCTACAGCGGCAATTATAGACTGGGAAGAAGCGCTTCCTTCTACTCCCATGGAATTTGTTAGAAGACTTACCGCACAGGAAGTAACTCCTGGAACTTTAGACACTGCCTTTTCTACCCGCGCTTGACACGCCGCACAAGTCATTCCCGTAACTTCAAACTGCTCCATGTTAACCTCTGCTAACTTATATAATACAGTTTAGCGCATACTTTAGCAAGAGTGACTCTAAACAGTTGTTTTTGTTGACTCAAGCTAATTGAACCATCTGTGTGTAGGCAGAAAAGAGTTGTTCTTTTGCGTTCTTGAATGACTCTATGATTGAAGGGTCAAACTGAGTTCCGCTGGCAGCAAGTATGATGTTAAATGCCTCGTCAAAGCTTCTGGCCGCCTGAAAAGGTCTGTTTGTAGAAACCAAATCAAACACTGTGGAAACAGAAACAATTCGTGCAGAAAGAGGTATGGTCTCGCCTCTTAGCCCGCTCAGGTAACCGCTACCGTCCCACCATTCGTGATGGTAAAGAGTAACTTCTCTTGCAAGTTGATAGTACAGGTCATCCTTGTTATTTACAACCATACGGTCAATCATTTGAGCCCCCATAGCAACATGGGACTTTACAGACTCGTATTCCTGAGGAGTAAGTTGGTCAGGCTTTTTAAGGATTTCTTCTGCCACAAAGAATTTTCCCACATCGTGCAGGGGGGCAACTTGGATGAGAGTTTCTATAAAATCATCAGTCATAATATCTTTGTAAAGACCGTCGGCCCGCATCTGTCTGGCCAGAATTGAAGTGTAATTGCTTGAGCGTCTCATGTGGTCGCCAGAAGATTCATCCCTGTCGCGCAAAAACTGAATTGCTCCAGAAACAGCTTTTGACCTCATGGATTCAATTACAGAGTGAGTATTTACAATGTCTCTCTGCAACCGAGTGTTGGAAGCGGAAAGTTTAAGATAGGAATTGTGATATTCAGTAACATCATGCAGGCGAAGTATATAACCGTAAACCTGTTCCTGATGTTCTATTTTTTTTATGTAGGGTTCAAAGACATTCCAGTTTACATACACATAGTGAACATCCTCATGCACCACATTGTTCTGAAAATCGGTAAGTATGGGCGCTAAAATGTGGGGAAGAGGAACAGGAGATTCATCATCCAAAACGGGGCGGCACTCAGGAAAAAGACTGCATGCATTTTCGTTTGCGGCAACCACAGCAGATGAGGCGTTTATTATAAGTAGGGGTTCATCTATTGAATCTACCACACCCTGATAGCGCAAGTCCCTTAGGGTTACAAAACGGTCGCGAGCGGCAAAAACCGTAATGAAGATTTCGCACACGGCAAGCAGAATAGAAATATAGAAGATTGTTGCATGCAGATGGTAAGCCCACAGATGAATCATAAGAAAAACCTGAGGAACAAAGAGCAGTGTAAAAAGAAGGGTCGCATTTTTTTTTGCAGAAGACAGGGGGCAACTTTTATATTTTTTTCTAAACAGAATACACTGAACCACAAGGGGAAAAATTGCAACCAAACCGCATATTGAAAATAGAACAATACTATGTACCCTTCCAAAAAAGATGCAGGAAACTACATTGCACAGAGCGAGGACTATAAGGACAACCGTAAGAGGTTTGGGCAGTTCCATCGTGTACTCAGAGGCAAATACAAAAACTGCGCCAAAAAACAGAATTATTCCAGAAATATACTGCAAGGCCATGCCGATTGAGCCAGGCTGCCCCTTGTTAAGAACAAACTCAATAAAGAACCCTAGATGAAAAAGCAAGAGGATGTAAAAGCAAAGGGAAAGATTCTTCTGTTCTACACCTATACGAGACATGTAGAGAATGCCGAAGCATACAATCGTGGTGACGATGCCTATTGCACTTGATACAAGTAAAAAAGTCTCCGAAAACATTTTTTCCTCTTTGGTTTATATTATACCCCAGTATGTGCAAATGGGCAAGTTTAAAATTGTATGTTATCTAAAGGAATAAAACAAAGTTTAAAAGATGTCCCCTGCGAGAATTCCGCAAAGCGGAATTCTCGTTAGGAGCCAAGGAATAAAACAAAGTTTTATTCCTTCACTCCGGCTGCTCCCATGCTCATCATCATTGATTTCTGCGTAAAGATGAAGAATATGGCAAAGGGAATTGCAATTATAAGGGAACCGGCTGCAAAGTTTGTAAACTCGTTCTTTTTGTCGGTAACAAAAGAGAAGAGTCCCAATGCAAGAGTCTGTTTTTCGGTTGAGCGAAGAACCATCTTGGGGAAGATAAAGTCCATCCAGGGACCAGTAAAGCTAGAAATTCCCAAGAAGGTAATAATTGGCTTGGTAATAGGAAGAATAATGGTTGTGTAAATTCTAAAGTGGCTTGCACCGTCAATGCGGGCGGCTTCGTCCAAACTTTTGTTTACAGTATCCATATAGCTCTTTACCATCCATGTGTTGTAGGGAATGTTGCCTGCAACATAAACAAGCACCAGTCCCCAGAGGGTATCAAGTCCGCCAATGCGAAGGAGGATTACATAAATTGCAATCATGCCTACGAAAGAAGGGAACACCTGCAAAACAAGAAGGCTCATCAGCAGGGTCTTCTTAAACACAAAGCGAAATCGGCTAAACACATATGCGCTCAGTGACGAAATTATAACCGTAAGCACAGCAGTCCAAATGGAAATGATGAATGTATTCTTGAACCACTGCCAGTAAGCCGTTTTGGTAAACAGGTAGTTAAAATGCTCAAATGTAATTCCGTCTCCAAATGGAATTATGTTAAGCGAAGCAATACCGTTTCCCGGAGAGAATGCGGCACTTACCGTATAAACGAGGGGATAAAACACCAGGAACGAGATAAGTATAAATACGATGTATATGAGCCCCTTGTTGATGGCTTCCACTGCATGATAATTCTTTTTCATACTTCACCTTCCTTGAATGCTTTTGTCTGTCTAAACTGGAAAATTGCAAACGGAGCAAGAACAACAAAGATGAGTACTGCAATAACAGAAGCATAGTTGTACTTGAGCAGCGTGATTGTAATTTTGTAAATCCATGTAACAAGAATGTCTGTACCGCCAGCAAGTGTAGTCGTAGAATCTGCAACGGTAGGATCGCCTCCAGTAAGGAAGTAGATGATTCCAAAGTTATTGATGTTATGGGTAAAGCTCATGATAATAAGCGGCATTGTCTGATACAGAACAAGGGGCAGAGTAATATGGCGCATAACCTGACTATTTGTAGCACCGTCAATTTTTGCGGCTTCAAACAGGTCGGCAGGAATTGCAGTCATTGTTCCCATAGTAAGCAGCATAAAATATCCAAAGCCAGCCCACAAATTAATAATTACGCAGACAATCTGAGCCAGATGAGGACTACC
>CALCRU010000074.1 GCA_937894335.1 uncultured Treponema sp.
TCGATTATACCACAGATTTCCTGTTTTTTGCGGGGAATTAATCAGTGTTTCCCTAGCTTTGGTAAAGTTGTGCTTTTTGCTCTTCAACAGCTTTTGGCAATTATGGCGGCAACCATTGCTGTTCCTGCCATTGTAGGAAACGGACTTACCGCTTCTGCAGCACTATTTGGTGCAGGTGTGGGAACAGTCGTTTACCTTCTGTTTACAAAAAGTTCTAGCCCTGTCTTTTTGGGAAGTTCCTTTGCATTCATTGGCTCAATGCTCAGTGCATTCGGTGGTGCGGCTTCGGTAAGCATTGGTTACTGGGGTCTCATAATCGGTGCTATAATGGCCGGCCTTGTATATGTAGTTCTTGCCCTCATAGTAAAATGCTGTGGCGTTGCATGGATAGACAAACTTATGCCTCCGGTAATCATTGGACCTACTGTTGCAATCATCGGATTAAGTCTTTCTGGTAACGCTGTTGGCGATCTTATGAAGTCAAGTGTTGAAGGAGGAAGCTCTTATGTAGCTCTTATCTGCGGACTCATTACTCTTGCGGTAACAATGCTTTGCTCAACCTACGGCAAAAAAATCGGCAGACTTATTCCATTCATTCTTGGCATTCTTGCAGGATACGCCGCCGCATCTATTTTTGCACTGATTGGTTACGCTACAAAAAATCCGTCACTCATCGTAATAAACTATGACGCACTTACTAGCCTCAACTTTAAGTCAATTTCGGGATACTTTGCACTTCCTAAGTTTACATTTGCACTGGGCGGTGCAGAAGGACTTAAGGGAATTACAGGCTCTTATCTTCTTACACTCTTTGCGGCATATGTTCCCGTTGCATTTGTTGTTTTTGCAGAACACCTTGCAGACCACAAAAATCTTTCTTCAATCGTTGGAACAAACCTTCTTGAAAAGCCAGGCCTTACACGAACACTTTTGGGTGACGGTGTGGGAACAATGGTTTCTACTTTCTTTGGCGGATGTCCAAACACAACTTACGGAGAATCAATTGGATGCGTTGCAATTACCCGTAACGCCTCAACAGTTTCAATTTGGGGATGTGCGGCACTCTGCATAATCTTTAGTTTGATTAGTCCTCTTGTTGCATTCCTTGAGACAATTCCAAGTTGTGTAATGGGAGGCGTTTGCATTGCCCTCTACGGATTCATTGCTGTTTCAGGATTCAAGATGTTCCAGAAGGTTGACCTTAACAAAAACCGCAACCTCTTTGTTGCTAGCGTAATTTTCATTACAGGCGTTGGCGGAATGGTTGTAAGCTTTGGCAAGGTTGAAATCCGCACTGTTGCATGCGCACTTATTCTTGGCATTCTCACAAACCTCATGCTTTCAAAAGAAAAGGACGAAGGTGCCGCTGAATAATCAGTAGAGGCTTTCGGTTTCTTCTTTCGTAAGGGGAACATTTGCGGTGTAACGGGCACTAGCTTGGGCTATTTCCTTTGCATCGTGAAGTTCCCCTTTATTCATTCCGGGACAGTCCCTTGCGCACTCGTTCCAGGTGCTGGCGTCAGAAATCATCCATGTCCAAAAGGGATATGTCTCGCACTGAACAGGACGAGCACTGTATGCGCTACATCCGTCCTTCCACAAAATGCAGTCACAGTTTGATTTTTCCTTAAGAGCAAGCACCTGTGTTCCACCGTAATAGTCGGCCCAGCGGCAGTAGCGGCTTACAAATTCTCTTACTGCCAAATTAAAAAACTTGCAGAGTTGAGTAAGGTCTCTTTTGGAAAGGTAGACAAATCCGGGAGTGGTTCCGCAACAAAAGGAACATCTTCTGCACGAAAAACGGAGACCATCATCATAAAAATTTTTTACGGAACTGCTACTCATGAGAGGCAGGCTTTTCTTTGGCAGATGGGGCGCGAACTTCTAGTAGACGAAGGAAGACAGGCTGAAGCACATAAATCAGGACGAAACCTGCTAGCATAGAAATTACAAGACTTTCTACAAACATGGGAAGAAAGGAAACAGGTGCTCCATGGCTTACGGCTCCCCTGTATGCAAGATAGATCATTAAAAGCGTAATTAAGGGAGTGTAAAAAATATCGGAAACAAGGGAATCCATTGCGTGGGACTCAGCAGAAAAAGGAACGAAGTCCAAAGTTTTGCATGCGGCTCCTGCAATTTTTCTTACTGGAATGCAGAAACCTATTACAAGACTGAGCAGGAAACTGGCCGCAAAACTTACAAGCCATTGCTGAATGGAAAAATGACCTGAGCATGCGTTGCCAATGAGCGACAGTCCAAGGCTTAAAGAAAATCCCATCAAAATATTCATGATTATTCCAATACGGCGCATGGTCTTCTGTTCCATTCCCTGTGGCATAAAAATCCTCCTTTTCGGTGTTTTATTGTAACATACCGTTTAATGTGCGTCCATAAAAAAAAGTACATGAGCAGGAGGCAGTCACTTTATCTACTTGACATAAAACATATATTATTGTATTATTCACTTAATACAATAACCAGACCGTAAGTTTGTTTACTAAGAATATATCGCCAGGTATAATGTAGGCACTTACAAACGAAGTTTACAGGAGATATCTATGTCTGTTATTACGCTTAGCAATGTGCGCAAAACATATCCGCTGGGAAAGCAGGAAGTTGTTGCGGTAAAGGATGCGTCGTTCTCTGTTGAAAAGGGAGAGTTCGCTGCCATTTCAGGACCTTCGGGTTCGGGAAAATCCACAATTCTCAACATGCTCGGATTAATTGACATTCCGTCAGCAGGTTCAATCATCATAAACGACATTGATGTCTACAAGGGAGTCAACCTAGAAGACGCTCAGGTTCAGGACGGACGCTGGGCTTCTGATCCAAAAGACAAAAGAAAACGCCGCACTTCCATTCCTTCAAAATTGGACAAGCGCATTACAGGACTTCGCCGCTCTCACATAGGATTTATTTTCCAGACATTCAACCTTATTCCGGTTCTTAATGTATACGAAAATGTTGAATTCCAGCTTCTGCTCAACTCAAAGGGACAGGACGCAAAATGCCCCGTAGATGACTTTTCAAAAAAACAGAAGGAAGAATGGGTCAACTACCTTATTGACAGGGTTGGACTTTCCGACTGGAAGACCCACAAACCTTCAGAACTTTCTGGCGGACAGAGGCAGCGTGTTGCCATAGCTCGTGCACTGGTTACAAAAGCTCCAGTAATTCTTGCGGACGAACCTACAGCAAACCTTGACAGCGCAAACAGCAAGCAGATTCTTAGCCTGATGAAGCAGCTTAACAAGGATCCTGAACTTCAGACCACATTCATTTTTTCAACACATGACGCCCGAATTGTAAAGATGTGCGACCATGTTGTTCATCTGCTTGACGGAAACATCACAAACGACGAGCACAAGGCTGGCAGCGACATTTACGGAGAGGAATAACATGAAGGCACTATTCCAGCTTGCACTTCGCAATTTACGCGAACACAAAAGCAAGACTATCATTATTGCACTGTTTATTATTTTCGGAAGCGCAATCGTCATTCTTGGCAATGCATTTCTTGAATCAGTAAACAGGGGACTGGAACGAGACTTTCGTGCTAACTACACGGGAGACATCGTTATATCAGCAAAACCAAAGCAGGGACAAATTATCGACATAATGGGCGTACAGTCTGTTTCTCTTGTAGGTGACATTCCCCAGCTTCCCGCCCTTACGGAAGTTGAAAAAATCTACGAAAAAATGTCTGGTGACAGCCGCATTTCCAAAACCACAAGGCTTATTTCCGCTCAGGCCATCATGACAAAAGACGAAGAACTCGAAATAGACCTGGAGGACGAGTCTCTTAGCATAATGGACATTCCGGTGTTCTTTCTGTTTTCTGGCGAAGATAAAACTTACTTTGACACCTTTGGCGGACAGCATGTTGTTGAAGGCAGGATGATTGACTACACTTCGGGACAAAACGAACTCTTCATAGACACTCGCGTTCGTGACGGCTTTGAAAAGTTCTACAAACAGCCCCTTAATGTGGGAGACAAAGTTTTGGTTGCAGGCGCAAATTCAAACGGAGTAATCCGCGAGGCAACTGTTGTTGGATTCTTTACTCCTCCAAACGAAAACAGCGCAATGTTCCAGATTATTTACTGTAATCCGTCTTTTGCACGCGCATTTGCAGATTTAACTTACGGAGCATCTATTGCAAGTACTGTTTCTACAAATGTCGATACCAGCATTGTAGACTTTGACGATGACGATTTGTTTGGAAGCGATGACGACTGGTTCTCGGACATAGACATGGACAACTCAATTCTGGCAGACAGTTCAGTTGACTTTAACGACATTCTGGGCGACACCTCTCTACGCGACGAATTGAACAAAACTGATGACGGAGCATGGCACTTTATTCTTGGAAAGGTGCAACACCCGTCCGAAGCGGATAAAATTGTTGCAGACTACAACGCTTGGTTTGAAGAAGAAGGCATTAACGCACATGCAATGAACTGGGAAAACGGAGCTATATCTTACACAAGTTCTGTAGAAGGAATCGGCATTCTCTTTAATGTTCTGATTATCATTCTTGCAGTTGTTGTATTCATCATCATAATGAATACCATGACGGTTTCGGTAATTGAACGCACTGCAGAAATAGGAACAATGCGCGCTCTTGGTGCAGAAAAGTCTTTTGTAAGAAAACTCTTCTTTATGGAAGCCATTCTTATGACAATAGGCTCAGTGCTTATAGGTTCAGTTATTGCAGCAATAGTTGCCGTAATCTTTAACGGACTGAACATAACCATAACTAACAGCATTGCAAAAATAATTTTAGGCGGCGGTCAGCTCAGGTTCATCATTACACCGGGCATTATCATTTCTACAATCATCATTACGGCTATAGGCGGATTCTTAAGCAACCTCTATCCCGTAAGTTCCGCACTTAAAATTACACCGCTCAAGGCTCTTTCTAAGGGCGCAGACTAAGGAAGGTAAAAGATGAAAGAGATTTTTACACTTGCACTAAGAAACTTAACAAGGCAAAAAAGACGCAGCATCATTCTGGCCATTGCAATAGCATTCGGATTTTTTGTCGTAACTGCAATTGACGGTCTTGCTTCTGGCGCTGTAGAAAACCTTCGCCGGCAGCTAACTCAGCTAGTTGGAGGCACAGTTCTTATTCAGGGTCTAGAAAAACTTCCGCCCGAAAACGAAAAGGACAAGGGGCAAATTGTAAACATAATCCGCGACCACGACTACATCCGCAGTGTTGTAGAAGACTTAAATGTCAACTACGAAACGCTTTCTCAGTATTCCATGATGAGCGGAACAATTCTGTTCAACGGAAAGAAGGCGCTTGCAAATGTTACTGGCCGCGATCTTGTAAACGACAAAGACCTGCTAGACTCTCTGCAGATAGTTGCTGGCTCTAGAGAAGACTTTGCAAAACCAAGGAACATAATCATAAGCGAATCTATGGCCGACACACTTAACATTCAGCCCGGAGACACGGTGCTTTTTACCACCTACACAATCTACGGACAAAACACTGTTGGCGAATTTACAGTTTCTGCAATCATCAAGGGAAACAGTTTTATGAGTGGACTCATTGCCTATGTTGACATTGACTCTCTTAACGAACTGATAGAAATCCCCTACGGCGGATACGACACCTTTACAATCTACCTTAAGAACGAACGGGAATCTGCGGCAGTTGCAGATGCAATAGAGGAACGCATTAGGCAAGACGGCATAAATGTAACAAGCCGCCAGGACGCCATTAAGGCAAACCCTTCAAATCCTGGTGCCGCTCTTGAAAAACAACTTACCGCTCGTGACCAGCAGTGGGAAGGCGTAAAGTACGGAGTTGAAACTTTTGATGACGAAGTTCCACAGTTGCAGCAGGTTATGTTCATTGTTCATGTGGTAACATACATAATCCTCATTGTTATACTGCTTATTGTCATGGTTGGCATTTCAAACACATACCGCATGATTTTGTACGAGAGAATCCGCGAAGTGGGAACAATGCGCGCTCTTGGCATGCAAGGAAAAGCCGCTGGCAGACTCTTTACAACAGAAGCAGTTATTCTGTGTATTATAGGAGCAATTGCAGGTTTAATTCTTGCACTTGTAGTTATGTCTATTTTGGGAACCTTCACTATTAAAAATGAAGCGGTTTCATTCTTCTTGCGTAATGGTCACATAACCTACTCACTGTCTGCAGGAGCAATTATTGCCCAGTACATTCTGCTGATTGTGCTTACCGCATTGGCAGTACGAGGAAGTGCTAAAAAGGCTGCAAAAATGACACCAGCTCAAGCTTTGCGTACTATTAAGTAACAGAAACACCTTTTGTGTGTTTTCATTTATGGAATATATTTTTAGGAGAAGCAACATGAAAAAACTTTTACTTTCATTAGGTCTTGCACTCACCCTCTGCACTGCATCAGTAACGGCTCAGACAGTTGATGCCGCTACCGCAGAACAGGCATTCAAAACAATGGAAGCTGCAGACAATGTTCTTGCCTACCACGGAGACTACTCTGCTACAGTTTCGCTGCTTATTTCAAAACCGGGGGAACCAGACGAAAGCCTTAGGTTTAAAATTTTCGAAAGAACCGACAGCGATTTAATGACGATGGTTCAACTGCTTCCTGAAGCAGACAAGGGAAAGGGATATCTTCGTGATGGAGACAACATCTGGGCTTATGATCCCATAGGAAGAAAATTTACCCACACATCACTTAAAGAAGCTATTGGCGACTCTGATGTTAACCTTGACGACTTAAATCAAAGTGACACTCACTGGAGGGACAACTATACAGTTGCATCTTTTACAGAAGGAATGCTGGGTAAGCAGGCTGTCTACATAATCACTCTGGATGCAAAGACTTCAAAGCCGGCCTATGCACGCACCACATACTACATTCGCAAGGATATTGCACTGGTGCTTAAAGAGGAAGACTATTCTGGTTCAGGAAGACTCATGCGTACAACACTCTACCCCAAGTGGGCAAAAGTTCCTGCGGGCTATGTTCCCACTCAGATTATCCTAAGAGACGAGCTTAACAAAGGCGAGACAACCCAGCAGATGATTTCTGACTTAACCTTTGATAAACTTCCCGACACAATTTTTACAAAAGCATATCTTGAAGGATTGAACTAATGAAAAAGTTTTTTCTTACGGCATTTTGCACGCTGATGACATTCTATGCCGTCAGCGCACAAAGCGACGATGATTTTTTCTTTGATGATGATTTGTTTGCAGATGATGTAACAGTCACCACTTCGGAAAATAGTTCTGGTTCAAGCGACTTAAGCCACGGCGTTATTTTTGAAAACGGAAGCGTAAAGTTAGGCGGTAACATAGACACGGCCCTTAAGCTGAATGTTCCCCTTTACGATCCAGACAATGACGGCAACACTTTGGGCGACAACATTTACAATTCTACGGTAAGCCCTACCGCAGACGCCCAACTTTTTGTTGACGCAAGACCCACTCAAAACCTTAGGCTTTACACAAAGTTTGGTTGGAACTATCCATACGAAGCATCATTTTCTGGTTCAGCCCTTACCGCAGCAATACTTAGTTCTGAAAACCCTGCACTTATAGGCATGCTAACACCAGGTGCAACCATTCCCGACATTTCGTTAGGAACAAGTCGCCTCTACATCAAGGAACTCTTTACTGATTTTTCCATTGCAGACAGAGTCTTCTTTCGCTTTGGACAACACACAGTTTCTTGGGGAACAGGATACTTCTTCAGTCCTGTAAGTGACATGATTAACACTTCTTCCATAGATCCAGAAAATCCCACGGCACAGGTAAACGGCTCTCTAAACCTTCGAGCACAAGTTGTTTTCCCCGGCTCAATGAACACGCTGTGGTTCTATGTAGTACCGAGTGCAAACTTTGATCAGTCAGGTCTTTCTTATGCAAGGGACACCGCACTTGCTGCAAAAGGTGAATTTGTTTTTGGCGGATGGGAACTGGGCGCAGGCGCTCTCTACAAATATCAGTCGGCACCAAAAATTATGTTCACTGCAAGCGGAAGCATCTTTAAAGGAAAAGTTGCTGTCTTTGGTGAATCTGTCTTCCAGTACGGAACAGCTCGCGAATGGGCGGCAGACGGAGACTCATGGGCAGACAAGACATTTGTAGCACAAGCAACAGTTGGCGCAAGTTACACCTGGAAGGATCCAAAAATTACCTTTATGGCCCAGTACATGTTTGACGGAAACTTTGACGACGACAAGTACACCACAAAAGGAAGCAACCTTGCTCTTACAGTAATGTTCCAAAAGGTAGGCATAGAAAAACTTTCAGCCTCACTTATGGGACTGTTTTACTTTGGAAAAGAAGATGTTTCTATGAACCAAGCAGATTCTAATTACATTGCTACACTTATGCAAAAGGGTTACAATGTTCTTCCAACTTCTGCAATTGCCTCAGCCATGCTTTCTTGGTCACCTGCAAAAAACATTTCACTTTCTGGCGGACCTTATTTTGTGTGGCAGTCATTTAGCAAGGCTCCAACAGTATCTTTCCAGTTAACAGCAAGTCTTGGCGGAGGAAGCTTCTAAAAAAAATCTGCCAATAAAAAAAGGGGCTGCATTTTAATAAAGTGCAGTCCCTTTCTTTTTATAAAAAATCAAACTAGATAATGCTGAACACTGCAAAGAAATGCAGAATGCTTCCTGCAAGAACAAACACATGGAATATGCTGTGGGTCCACTTGTATTTTCTAAGCAGATAGAAAATGCATCCCACGCTGTAGGAAATTCCTCCACTTACAATAAATGCCATTGTCGCGTTACTAAGATTCATCTTGCACAATGAAACTACTGCAAGGAAGAGCCAGCCCATAATCATATAAGTAAGCACAGAAAACATTCTAATTCTTGCGCCAAAAACTGCGTAGAGCGTGCAAAAAATTAAAGCCGCACCCCAAGCAAGTCCAAACACAACCCATCCGGATGCACCGCCAACTGTAAGGAGTGCAAAGGGAGTGTAGGTACTTGCAATTAGTATGTAAATGGAACAGTGACTTAAAATCGAAAACACTTTTCTGGCACCGTAAGGTGTAAGTGCATGATACAATGTAGACAGCATGTACATAAGAAATAGGCTTGCACCAAAAATGCTCATGACGCATACATACAGGGGGCGCATCGTTTCTGAAGCCTTAAAGCAGCACTGAACTATAAGAAGCACAAGAGCCGCAACACTAAGACCTGCTCCAATTCCGTGGCTTATGGAATTAAACAGTTCTTCTCCTACAGTGTAAAGTCTTGGCTGATGGGCATTATATGCAATGCGGGCGTTTCTCTTCTGCAAGCGGTATGCCTTACGCTGAGCCTTTTCATTCTGCCGTGAAAGTTTAAGAGCAGGATTTTCATCGTATTCAATTTTTATCTCGCGGATTTTTTCCTTCGCCTGAGCTTTTATGTTTTTTATTGCAGAGCGGCGCTTTGCCTTTAAAGATTTTCTGGTTACTTTTGCAGAAATATCAGCCATAGGTTACTCCTTTACCTTTATAAGACATATGGTAAAAGTATACATTATCTTTATCCATAAAACAAGGGCAGTTTACATTAGTTTGCAAAATACGCTATACTGAACACATTATGAGCGAAACAACAGAACTTTGTCCATGCGGAAGCAAAAAGAAATTTTCAGAATGCTGCCAGCCTATTATTAAGGGAACGGCAAAAGCACAGTCGGCAGAATCACTTATGAGGGCCAGATACACGGCCTATGTAGTACACGACATTGACTTCATCATCAACACATGCGAAAAGAGCGAAGAGATTGCAGAAATTGACCGAAAGGCAACTGAAGACTGGAGCCGCAACAGCACATGGCACGGTCTTAAAATTCTGCGCACCGAAAAGGGAACTGCGTCAGACGATGAAGGCATTGTAGAATTTGAAGCAACATACAGCCAAAAGGGAATCCGCGACATACATCACGAAACAGCCGCCTTTAAAAAGGTAAACGGAGAATGGCTCTACAACACAGGAATGATAAAGCCCACAACCGTAGTTCGTGACACAAAAAAAATAGGTCGCAACGAACCCTGCCCCTGCGGAAGTGGAAAAAAATATAAGCAGTGCTGCGGCAAAAATTAAAGCAGCACTGCTGTACAATGTTGCGCAAGCAACTTCCTTGTGCGGTAAGAATTAACAGGAATTGAAACAGACTATTTACACAGGCTTTCATGCCGTAGAAGAAAAAATTAAAAAATCCTCAGGCGACAGGGCAAAAAATACTTGTAAACTGCTCTATGCCCATCCAGGTCCTCGTGTAAAGAAAATCCTAGAACTTGCAAGCAAGTCTGGCATTCCCTGTACGGAAGTTTCAGAGGCCGAACTTAACAGACTTGTTTCCCAACTACCCAAAGAAATTCAGAACCACAGGGGAATAGTACTTACCGTTGAAGGCGAAAGCAATTCCCTTAACATGATAGACCTAACCCAGTGGCTAAACACAGAAAGGGAGCATGCAACAGTTGTTATGCTAGACAGCGTAACCGACCCCCACAATGTAGGTGCAATCCTCCGTTCATGCGATCAGTTTGGTGTAGATCTTTTCATCATAGGACAAAGAAGAAGCGCATCAGATGTGCAGGACAATCAAATTATAGCTAGGACAAGTGCAGGAGCAAGCACATCAGTTCCCTGTGCAGTAGTTACAAATCTTGTTAGGGCCGCCGAACAGCTTAAAGAAAAAGGCTTTTGGATTTACGGAGCGGACGCAAGAGGTACGGCAACAAACAAAACATCCTTTGCAGAAAAGACATGCATCATCATGGGAAGCGAGGGAAGCGGAATCTCTAGGCTACTTTCTGAACAGTGCGACACTTTTGTGGCAATCCCCACATGCGGAACTATAGACAGCCTTAATGTTTCTGTTGCCGCCGGCATACTCATGTACGAACGGCACAGACAAAGTTTGTAGTAAAAAAAACGCACCCCCTTGCATACAGCGCCAAGTCTCGGTATTATATAAGATAACATGAATGTTATTCTGGGCATTTCCGCAGCAAGCGGAATGGGTATTGGCAAGGCATTTGTATTACCCGAAGAAAAAGAGAGAATTATTCCGCAACATAGAATCCCCAAAGAAGATGTGGCAGAAGAATGGAAGCGCTTTGACGACGCGGTAGAAATTGTCCAGAAGCAGATAAAGGAACACCTTGCCGAACTAGACCACGAAAACCTTCAGCGAGTTATTTTTGAAACATACCAGCTCATGTTGGGAGACCCAGTTTTTATTGGCGAAGTAAAAGATGCCCTTGAGCAGGATCTGTACAACATTGAATACACTCTTGACCGAAAAGTAGAGGAATATGCTGAGCGCTTACGAAGCAGCGGCAACGACTACCTTGCAGAACGAAGCCACGACATAGAAGATGTGTTTGGCAAAGTTCAGGACGAACTTCTTAACTTTCATCCTTTTGACATAGAGCAGGTTCCCGATGGAGCAGTTATTGTTGCCCACGCCATGAAGACCAGCGACACAGTAATTCTTTCAAAAAGAAAAATAGCTGGACTTGCTCTTACCGAAGGTGGTGTTTCAAGCCATGTTGCCATTCTTGCAAAAAGTTACGGCATTCCGGCTGTTGTAGGACTTGCAAACATTGCATCTCAGGTTTCTACAGGAGACGAACTGATTGTTGATGGAACTTTAGGAGAAGCAATTCTTCTTCCTGACGAAAAGACACTTTCCGACTACAGAGAAAAAATAAAATCCGAAGAGCAGTACCTAAAGACTCTCTTAAAATTCAAGAACAAGCCTGCACAGACAAACGACGGAACTCGATTTTATCTTTATGCAAACATAGGCACTCCAGAAGAAGCGCAGATTGCACTTGAACAGGGAGCAGACGGCATTGGTCTTTTCCGCACTGAATTTCTTTTCATGTCAAAAAATCAGGCACCTGTAAGCGAAGAGACTCAGTTTCTTGCATACAAGCAGGTTCTTGAAACAATGGGAGACAGGCCTGTTACCATAAGAACGCTGGATGCAGGAGGCGACAAACTTCTTTCTACAAAGGACATTCCCCAGCTTAACGAAAAAAATCCCCTTATGGGGCTTAGGGCAATAAGGCTTTCGCTTTTTTACCCTCAGATTCTTCGCACTCAGTTAAGGGCCTTGTACAGGGCAAGCGTTTACGGCAACCTACGCATAATGCTTCCACTCATAACAGACCTTGCGCAAATAGACACAATCCGCGGAATTGCACGGGGCGTCCAGATGAGTCTTAAAGAAGACAACATTCCTTTCCGCGAAGATGTTCCCATTGGCATTATGGTAGAAACAGCGGCAGCGGCACTTACGGCAGATGTTCTTGCACCCCACAGCGACTTCTTTTCTTTAGGAACAAACGACCTTACCCAGTACACTCTTGGAGTTGACAGAGAAAATCCTGCAGTGGCTCCCCTTTACAACGAGTTCCATCTTGCAGTACTCCGCATGTTGCAGAACACAATCAACTGCGCAAAAAAAGAAGACATTCCAGTTTCTGTCTGCGGAGAAATGGCTGGAAGAAAAGAAAGCGTAATCATACTTGCAGGAATGGGCGTACGCATGTTAAGCATGAGTCCCAAACAGATTCCCGTCATAAAGGAAACTCTGTCGCAGTTTACAATCACAGAATTAAAGAACATTTCTACACGCTCGCTGTTCTAAAACCGAAGCAAGGAATTCCCCATGAAAAAAAAGAGCAAACCTGATTTTACAAAACCAAAGCCTGTAAAAGTTGACATTGAAGAATCCGTAGTTAAGGAAATCAAAGGGGAAAAAACTCAGCAGTTCTATCCCGAAAAAACATACAACAATCTTCCACTCATCG
This sequence comes from uncultured Treponema sp., assembly GCA_937894335.1. Taxonomy (GTDB): domain Bacteria; phylum Spirochaetota; class Spirochaetia; order Treponematales; family Treponemataceae; genus Treponema_D. The sequence goes on from CALCRU010000074.1 coordinate 12,816, forward strand.
TAATTGCAGGCCGTCCTAATGTGGGAAAGTCAACCCTGTTCAATGCCATTACAAAAACTCACAGGGCCATAACCGACCCCACCCCCGGCGTTACCAGAGACCCCGTTGAAGGAACGGCATTTCTTGCAGGCAAACCAGTTCACCTTATGGATACTGGCGGATACAAACTTACTCGCGACTTAAAATCTCGCGAATCAGAAATGGATGATTTGGTTGTAGCAAAGACTTTGGAAATGCTTAAAAAGGCCGACAAAATTCTTCTGCTTCTTGACGCAACCGAAATCACTCCAGAAGACGAAGAGTTCGTACTAAGGCTCCGTCCTTATGGCGACAAGGTGATTGCAGCAGTAAACAAAACAGAAACTGCAAAGAGCGAATCCCTTGCATGGCAGCACACTCAGTTTGGATTTAAGAATCTGCTCTTTATTTCTGCCGCAAGGGGAAACAATCTTGACGCACTTCAGGAAGCTCTTATAGAAGGACTGGACTTTAGCCGAGTAACAGAAGGAGAAGAAACTGACCGTCCCATAAGGATTGCAATTCTTGGAAAACCAAACACAGGAAAGTCAACTCTAAGCAATGCCCTTACTCACACAAAAGCTTCAATCGTAAGCGACTATGCTGGAACCACTCGGGATGTTGTTGAAGGCAGCTTTAGGTACAACGGCAGAGACATTCAGATTCTGGATACGGCAGGAATAAGGCGAAAGGCAAAGGTTCACGAAAACATAGAATACTATTCCGTAAACCGCGCCATAAAAACTCTTGACGAATGCGACATTACATTTATCATGATTGATGCAAAGGAAGGTCTTGCCGAGCAGGATAAGAAAATTACTTCTCTTGCATTTGAACGAGGCCGAGGAGTAATCTTCGTGCTTAACAAATGGGACACCGTTGAAGACAAAAGCAACAAGGCATTTAAAGAAACAAAGACTTACATAAACGACATGTTTGGTCAGATGAAGTGGGCGCCTATTATTCCAATAAGTGCATTAAACTCAGACGGAATTAAAAACCTGATGAATACGGCACTTACAATTTACGAACAGCTTACGAGAAAAATAGAAACCTCGGCACTGAACATTGCCCTTCAGGACTGGCTTACACAGTATCCACCGCCTGCAACAAAGTCAATTCACTTTAAAGTCCGCTACATGACACAGACGGGCGTTAATCCTGTAAACTTTCTTATCTTTGCAACCCGCCCCGACAATGTTCCTCAGACTTATGTTACCTATCTTAAAAACAGAATAAGGGAAGACCTTGGCTTTGACCAGATTCCCGTTCAGATTAAGATGAAGGCAAGCCGAGAAAAGTGGCAGGACAGAGAGGGAAAATAATGGCGCAGTATTCTATTGGAGAAGTTGAACAGCTCACCGGAATAAAGCCCTATGTACTGCGCTACTGGGAAGAAGTAATTCCCTGCTTTTCTCCCAAAAAAGATTCATCGGGAAGACGCATTTACACCCAGAGAGAAATAGACATAATACTCCGCCTTAAATATCTTATCTACACCGAGCGCTATACAATAGACGGAGCAAGACAACAAATCATTCAGGAAACCGCCACAGCCGACGCAAACGCCACGGCATTACAAGCACTGCACGAAATAAGAGCAGAACTGGGACAGATGTACCTTATGCTAAAGCGAAGCGGACAGAAAGCACAGGACGGGGAAAATGCAGGCAGCACAGAAACAAAATCAGAATGAAAAGGAACCTCTTGCAGTATTTAGCGAAGGCCCCCTCTTTGCAGATGCAATACCTCAGGACGCACAGGAACTTCTTAACCATTTTGATGCAATAATTTCTTCAACTCATCCTCTTAATTCAAAGCAAAGAGCTCAACTTCCTGCTGTCATACGGGACTTAAGCCACACCCTTACCGATGAGCGCGACAGAAGAAGACTGGGCTACATGAACAGAACCGAAACCCTAAGCGCATACACCCACTACTTTATGTGGTGGAATCTTCTGCGTCTTACCAAACTCTTTACCCCCATGCAGAACTTTTTTAATCTTGATGATGACGATGTATGCATTGACTTTGGTTCAGGCCCCCTTACCCTACCCTGCGCACTTTTTCTTTCAAGACCGGAACTTAGGCAGAAAAAACTTACCTGGTACTGTGTAGATATTTCTGGGCAGGCACTGAGCATTGGCGAAAATGTCTTTTACACTCTTGCTTCCAAGTTGGGATGCGAGGCATGGAAAATCATCAAGGTTAAGGGAGAACTGGGAACGGCAATAAGGCAAAAGGCAAAACTTGTTACAAGCGCAAACCTCTTTAACGAAATTTTACAAAAAGAAACAATGCCACTTGACTACCTTGCAAAAAAATACAGCAACACACTTCTGTCCTACACCCAAAAAAAAGATTCTCGCATTCTTGTCATAGAACCAGGAGTGCCTTTTTCTGCACGATTCATAAGCCTCTTAAGAAGCAGTTTTATGCGCAAGAAATTCATGCCAGTGTCACCCTGCACCCATTGCAATCAATGCCCCATGGAAGGAAAAAGAGGTGGCAAATGGTGCAACTTTGTTTTTACCACAGAAGACGCACCCAAGGCCTTAAAGAAAATTTCAGAGACTGCCCATCTGCAAAAGGAGCGTGCTGTGCTTTCCTTTGTAGCCGTTAAAGAAGGTCTGGAAGAAAAAGAAAATGACGAAAAGATTACATTTAGAATTGCAAGCGACAGTATAAGGCTTCCGGGAAAGAGGCAGGGCTTTTATGCATGCAGCAACCGCGGACTTATTCTTGCAGTTACCCAGACAAACTTAAAATCTGGGGAATGCTATTCTCTTGCAATAAAGGAAAAGAAAGAACTCCCTGTAGATGCAAAATCGGGAGCATTCATACTTAACCTAGACTAAAAAGTTTTACACTTAATCTTTTTTTGAGGTGTAGAGTTTGGCAATCTTGTCTTTATAGATGTCTGCAATGCGGAACCTCATCATGTCCTGCTTTGCGCTAAGTTCAACACCAACTTCAAAAGATTTTGTAATCAGCTCAAAGACTGAAATTTTTTCAAAAGGTTTGAATCCGTTTTTAGTGCTGATTAGGTCTGCAACCTGTTCGGTAAAGAGTTTCTTTATCTGCTCGTTTTTAACAAGTGCCTCGTAGTCTTCGCATGGAATTGAATTTTCTTTTGCATAAGCAACAAGTTCATCCTTGCAGGGGACAATAAGCGCAACAAGGTAACGCTGGTCTTCGCCTTTTTCGTTTGTTCCCGTAACCATGGAAGATTCTATAAAGCGAGAAGTGTTCAGTTTCTGCTCAATGGGAACAGGCTCTATATTTTCTCCGCCCATAAGGACTATGGTATCTTTCTTTCTTCCTCTAAGCTGGATTTCGTTGTCTACCGTAAGTATTCCTATGTCACCAGTGTCAAACCATCCGTCGGGAGTCATTACTTTTTGAGTAAGGTCGTCTCTCTTGTAATAGCCCTTCATTACTGTTGCACCGCGAACCTGAAGATTACCCTTGCGGCATTTGCCAAGAACATTTCCATTGTCGTCAACTATGCGAACTTCCACATGGCGGATTGGAGTACCCACAGTGCGGAAGACGGGGTCTGCAATTGGACGAACACTTACAACAGGAGCCGTCTCTGTAAGTCCGTAACCTTCTACAACCTCTATGCCAACAGCCCAGAAAAATTCATCAATGTATGCCGGATAGGCACCACCGCCTGCAATTCCAGCACGGAAGTTTTTTCCAACAACAGCCTTTAATTTTCTAAAGACAAGAAGTTTTCCCAAAAGCCTAAGAGGATATAAAAGTAGCCAGGGCAGAACAAGAACAGGCCACCAGAATTCCAAATGGTCTCCGCCAAAGCGAGCCTGCTTTCTTCTAAGCTTTCTGTCTATCTTGCACCAAAGAATGGATTCGTTTACAAAGAACCTAAACATGGCAAGTGTGATTCCGCCTGCCTTTCGCATCTTTCTCCATACACCGTCGTAGATTGCCTCGAATACGCGAGGAACAGCTGGCATAATGTGGGGATTAATTTTCTGGAAGTCTGCAAGAAGAATGCTTCCTATAGGCTTACTGTAGCAGATGGATGCAGCCTGACTCATGATTACATATTCACATTCACGCTGGAAGACATGCCATACAGGAAGAACGCACAGGGCCTTTTCGCCGGGATTAAGGAAGATTCGTTCCTTTAGTTCGTCAAGCTGAGCAATAAAGTTTCCGTGAGTAAGCATGACGCCCTTTGGAGTTCCTGTTGTTCCGCTGGTAAAAATTATTGTTGCAAGGTCGTCCCACTGTCCTTTGTTAAGTTCGTTTTCTACAAAGTCGGGGTTTGTCTTGCGCCAAGCGTGTCCCTGTTCACACAGAGTATCAAAAGAAAGAATTTCTACGCCACAGTCGGAAGCACGATGCACTTCGTCGCCATCAACTGAATCAAAGGCAATAATCCGCTTTAGCAGAGGAAGGCTTTCTTTTACATTAAGTATTTTCTTTACCTGAGAATTATTTTCCGCAATTACAGTCTGGCATTCCGCAAACGAAAGGATGTAGGACAAATCTTTTTCGGAAGCATCGCATCCACGGGGAGTATCTATTGCACCGATTGTAAGAAGGCCTATATCTGCCTGCTGCCATTCTTTTCTGTCATCGCTTATAAGACCAATTCTGTCTCCGCGCTTTAAACCAAGTTCCAAAAGGCTACCGGCAAAATCAAGACTTTTCTGAAAAAAATCGTGATAGTTTGTAGGAATAAAGTCACCAGTTTTTGTACGGGAATACTGGGCATTTACTTCCGGATACTTTTCTGCTATAGCCTGAACTAGTTTTGGCAAGGTCTGTTCCATAATGATTTATTATACAATGGCTTGCACGGGGTTTCAAGGGTAAGATTTAAATCTGAACTTTGAGTTTAGAAATAAGTTTTCAGCCTGCATGCAGCGACACAGACTGAAAACATAGCAAATTTTCTACTTTTCCATGTAGAACATTACATCGTCAAAGTTGCCCCAGTTGCCAGCTATGCCGTCCACAACAAATCCCACTGTTGCTTGTCCGTTGGTAACGGGAATGTGCAGTTCGTATTTTTTCCAAACCTGCCAGCCGGTGTCAACTACATCAGCGGTGAGCATTTGTGCAGAGCCGTAGTCCTTTGCAAAGAGGTAAAGGGCGTTTTCTCCACCGCCACCTTCTGACCATGCACTAAATGTGTACATGCCGTTTTCAAGACCAGTAAATGTTTTGCTAAGGGTTCCGTTAAAGGCGCCGTTGTCCCAGTAGTGGTATGCCCATGTTCCTGAGTGGGCGTTACCTTTGTCTTCGCAGGCATAGAAGAGAAGGGGTGAGCCGTCAAGAGTCCATTCGTCCAAAGTGCCGCTTTCAAAGGAAGGGTCGTCTAAAAGGTTTACAATGCTTGAAAGTTCCACTTCGCAAGACACCTTAAAGCCTTCCCTAGTTGTTCCGTAGACGGTTACAGTTTTGTCTTCCTTTTCTGACTTCCAGTCGTGAGATTCCCATGTTACGGGAACAAGTCTTTCCGAATCGTCAGTAAAGACAACTTTAGCTTTTTCGGGCAAAGGTGGAATCTGTCCGGGCATTACGATAAGTTTTACGCTTTCCGAAGCCTTGTAAGGTTCAAAGGAAGAAGAGACAGATGCTGAACCGCCCCACACATTCTGAACCTGGCCGCGTCCGTACACAAGGTTAAAGACAGAAAGAGAAGGTAATGCGTTTCCGTAAAAGTCAAACATAGCCTGATTGTCCCAAGCGCTGTTTTCGCCAGTACGCCATCCTGCTCCGTCAACAGGAATCCATGCTGGCTCCCAGTAGAACATTCCCAGTCCTCCGTCTACAGAAGAAACCGCCGCAATGCAGTCTCTTACTTCGGTGGCCTGTCCCTGAACAGAAGGAATGTAACCGTGAGCTTCATCGGAATAAAGGGAGAACATGTTTGGAGTGCCGTCTCCATCGTCCCAGGTGTACGCGTAGGCGTTTTCTACAACAACCATATCTTTTCCGTAACGGGAGCGCAGGTCCTTCATGTTTGCAGTAAGGTCGTCAAAGGCGCCGTGCCAGTAAGGATAAAATGAAAGTCCGATTACATCAAAGTCAACCGAGGACGAAGTTACAGCATCAAAAATCGTACGGTAAAGGGCATTCTTTCCTCCGTCTGCAAGATGGATGATGATTTTAATATCCATTCCCCAAAGTCCTGCAGTACGCACACCACGGGAAGCACTTTCAAGAAGTTTTATAAATCCTTCCATGCCGCCAATGTCAACATCAGTTTTGCTTACAGGATTTATTTTTCCGTCGGGCCAGAGCATACCGTTGTTTGTCTCGTTTCCAATCTGAACCATATCGGGACGGACTCCTGCCTTATTGAACTTTTGCAGTGTGTTTTTTGTAAAATCTTCTACAGCCTCGCACAGGGCGTCTCCACTAAGGCTTTTCCATTCCTGAGGTTTTTTCTGTTTTTCTGGGTCTGCCCAAAAATCGCTGTAGTGAAAGTCCAGAAGAATTTTTAGGCCTGCTTTTTTTGCTCGCTTTGCAAGGGCTATGTCTACATCAATGCTGTTGTTTCCTCCGCCAACGGGGTCTCCTTTTTTGCTAAGGGTAACTCCGTTCTCAACCACATTGTAATCGTTTACGGGATTGTTCCACAGTCGAAGGCGAATCCAGTTTACTCCGTTTTCCTTGAGGATTTCAAACACATCGGCTTCTTCGCCCTTAGAGTTGTAGTATTTTCCTCCAAGTTTTTCTATCTCGTAAACCATGCTTATGTCAACTCCGCGAATAAAGTCTTCGCTCAAGTCCTGCACTGGTTCTACTGCAATCTGCGCTTTTGCATAGTCCGAGACGCGGTCGGCAGACTGTTTTTTTGCAGCACAGGAAGAAAGTACTGCACACATTGCCATTACCATGCAGCATGCAAAGGCGACTGAATTTTTCTTCATATAATCCTCCATTTAATAAGAAGTGCATAAAAAAAGCCGACAGGCAGCATAAGGGCCCGCCGGCTAATTTAAATTATAACCCAATTTTACAGATTGTCAAAGAATCCTTTTGCCTTAAGAAGTTCCGCGTTAAGGATTCCGCCCAAAGCAGCACCACGCTTAGTATTGTGGCTTAAGGCAACAAATTTTACATCAAAGACATTGCACTTGCGAAGACGACCAATGACACATGCCATACCCTTTTCTGTTTCGCGGTCACGGCGTGGCTGAGGTCTGTTTTCTTCGTGGCGTACCACAATAGGATGCTCCGGTGCCGACGGAAGATTAAGCTGCTGAGGAATGCTTGAATAACTTGTCCAGACGCGCTCAATTTCTTCAAGAGAAGGCTTTTTGTCTTCGGGCAAATCAAACTCAAGACTAACGCATGCAGTGTGTCCGTCTACAACTGGAACACGAGTGCAGGTTGAACTTACCACAGGAAGTGATGCATTTTTGATGCTGTCTCCGTCAACAGTTCCCAAAATCTTAAGACATTCCTTTTCGGTCTTTTCTTCTTCGCCGCCAATGAATGGTACGATGTTGTCTATCATGTCAAAACTTGCCACACCCGGATATCCAGCGCCACTGGTTGCCTGAAGGGTTGTTACAATCATACGCTTGACGGGATAGCCTGCCATAATCAGTGCGTGAAGAGGCATCATGTATGTTTGCAGAGAACAGTTGGGTTTTACGGCAATAAAGCCCTTCTTCCATCCGTGATGTTCCTGCTGCTTTTTGATTATGTCTAGATGACTGTAGTTGATTTCTGGAACTAACATAGGAACATCGCTTGTCCATCGGTTAGCACTTGCGTTGGAAACAACAGGGATTCCTTCTGCGGCATAGGCTTCTTCCAAGGCCTTGATTTCGTCCTTACCCATTTCCAGAGCGCTAAAGACAAACTTACATTTTCCAAGGGCCAGCTTTGCATCGTTTGCATCCTGAACCACAAGGTCTGCTACAGCCGCCGGAATGTCTGAACCAATGAGCCAGCGGTTTGCAACTGCGTCACGATATTTTTTTCCTGCGCTGCGAGGCGAGGCAGCCACATAGGTTACTTCAAACCAAGGATGATTTTCCATGAGCTTAATGTAGCGCTGACCTACCATACCAGTTGCGCCTAAAACACCAACACTTATCTTGTTCATAAATAACTCCTCAAACTTCTGCATTACAGATTGCAGTCGGACAATGCCTTCTTTATGATTTCCTGAGCCTCTGGCTTTGCTTCTACCAGTGGAAGACGCAATGAACCAGCGGGGATGCCCTTTACATTCATAGCATACTTGATGCTTGTGGGGTTTCCGTCACAGAATGCGGCACGGAAGAAAGGCTGCAGTCTGTAGTGAATTTTTCTGGCAGCGGTAAAGTCGCCCTTTTCACAGTTATGCACCAGTTCAGCCATAAGACCGGGACACAAATTTGTTACCACAGAAATTATTCCGTTTCCGCCGGCAGCCATAAGAGGCAGCGTAAGTCCGTCGTCTCCGCTCATAACGGAAAAGTCAGGATGCTTTGACTGAATCTTTTCTATTACTTCCATCATCTGATTGATGTTTCCACTTGCTTCCTTTACGCCTGCAATGTTGGGTAAGTCTGCAATGCGCTGCAAAAGCGGTGTGGGTATGTTCTTTCCCGTGCGTCCTGCAATGTTGTAGACAATAATAGGCACTCCAACTTCGGACACAGCCTTAAAGTGGGCATAGATTCCTTCATCGCTAGGCTTGTTGTAGTAAGGGGTTACAACCAGTGCATAGTCCGCGCCCTTTTCCTTTGCGCGCTGAACATAGCGAACAGCATCCCTTGTACAGTTTGAACCTGCGCCAATTATCACTTTAACAGAAGTACCGTGTTTTGCATTCCAGTCTTTGACGAGAGGCATTACAATGTCGATTATTTTTTCCTCTTCCTCTTCGGTAAGTGTGGGAGTCTCGCCACTTGTACCCAAGGGTAACAGTCCGTCGATTCCCTGCTCCAGCTGGAACATAACATTTTTTCTGAATCCTTCGTAGTCGATGGATCCATCCTCAAACATCGGTGTAATCATTGCGGTATAGGCACCATGTAAACCAATCATAATGAACTCCTGTTAGCGCCCAGTATAGCATTTTTACATATAAAAAACAATAAAAAAAAACGGAGCTGTAAACAAATCGGTATATATTCGTCTTATAAGGATGTTGGTAAAAGTTCGCTTG
>CALCRU010000075.1 GCA_937894335.1 uncultured Treponema sp.
GAACCTGCTGAATTTCATCCAGAACAATCAGCGTTTTTTGGGGCTTAATTTCCACTCCGCTTAGGGCAGAAAAAACTCGTATAAGGCGGTCTGTGTCAAAATCAGAAAAAGAATTTTTGACTTCGGGAGTGTCATCGCAGTTTATGTAAGCAAGGCTTTCGTATTCCCTTGTACCAAATTCCTTGAGCAGCCAGGTTTTTCCGACCTGACGCGCCCCATTCAGAATAAGAGGTTTTCTATCTTTTCTGTCCTTCCATGCGAGCAAATCTTGATATGCGTTTCTTTCCATAAGTGTAATTTCCCTTAATATCTCTTTATTTTACACTTTTATGAGGGAACTTTCAATAAAAATTTACACTAAAATGAGCGAACTTACAACTAAATTTACACTTTTATGAGGGAACTTTCCTCTGGCTTTACACATAATCCCATCATCTCCCCCAGCCGCCTGGCATTCTGTGCGCCACTGCCGTCGGGGTGGTTGTTAAAGAAGACCATCGTCCGCTTACCAGAATCCACTCCACTTCGAATGATGGGCACAAATTCTATAAGCTCTTCGTCGCTGTAGTTGTAGCGGTAGCGGCCACTGCCGTTTTTGTCGCTAGGATTTTGGACACTCGCCTTTGCATACCAGGCATTTTCGTTTCGTCCGTGTAGCCTAATATAGGCGGTCTTTCCCACTGTACAGTCTGCATTCACCAGGGGATGTCTTGGCATACATCGCTCAGCTCCGTTTGCGTATTTGGAAATTATTGATGTTTGTGCCAAGTGCTGCATTGGCATGTCGCAAAAGACAAGACTTGCATTCCGCTCTTCCAGTCCTGCAAGAACTCTTTCCTGCAGCCAATTGCGGCATCTGAATTCAACTACGCAGGGAAGTCCATCAAATTCCTTTAGCAGCTCTGCAAGGTAAAGTCGATTTTCCTTTGTGTAGGTAAAAGTTTCTGGAAACTGAAAAAGCAACGCACACAGGGCATCTTTTTCGTAAACGGGGAAAACTGCTTGCTTAAATTCTTTCGCATCATTTTTCCACGAACGGGAAACTTCATGGGTAAGGCTTCTGTTTGCCTTTATGCTAAAACTTAGTCGTCCTTCGCTTCTTTCGTAAAAAGAAAAAATTCTTTGGGCTGTAGGCATTCCGTAAAAAGAAAAATTAAGTTCTAGCGCATTGAACACTGTGGAATAAAAAATGAGAAAATCCTTTCGCTTTAAATCTGCCGGATAAAAAACTCCTCGCCATTCAGGATAATCGTAGCCGCTTGTTCCCAAAAGAAAATTTTCCATGCAGTAAGTATATCACAAATAAAATCATTCAGCAGTCACATCTTCCAATTACTAAAAAGAACACACATAATAAAAGCAGGATGTTCTATCTTCAACAGTTTTCCGCTACTTCTTTCCTTGAAATCAAAGGGTGATTTTGCTATACTGATTTTATGAAACCCTGCGCCGACTACACAGTGCTTTTTGCAGATGACTCTTTGGTTGCCCTTAACAAGAGGAACGGCATTCTTATTGCCTCAGACCGATACGACCCTGACGCCCCTCGACTTGACACTGCCGCTCAGGAAGAATTTGGAAGGCTGTATGCAGTTCATCGGCTAGACAAGGACACAAGCGGAGTTGTAGTTTACGCTCGCACTGAAGAAGCTCACCGAGACCTGTGCATGCAGTTTGAAAAGCGCAAGGTTTCAAAGACTTATCATTGTCTTGTTCACGGTCATCCCACATGGCAGACTTTGCATGTTGATTTAAAACTTCTTCCCGACGGAGATGCCCGTCACCGAACTGTCGTAAACAAGAGGGCAGGAAAAATTTCCATAACAGACTTTACCAATCTAGGAAGTGCTGGTCCCTTTACATGGATAAAAGCCCAACCTCTTACGGGACGCACCCATCAGATAAGGGCTCACCTTCAGGCAAATGGTTTTTCCATTGTCTGCGATCCGCTCTATTCAGGAAACCAGAAACCTGTAAAGCTGAGCGACTTTAAACGAAGGTACAACGGCGACACTCTTGAAGAACGACCCCTTCTTTCTAGACTTGCACTCCATGCCTACTCCATTACACTGACTCATCCGGTAACAAAAGAATCGCTTACTTTTACGGCCCCATATCCCCGTGACATGGAAGCCGTCAGAAAGCAGCTTGCAAAAATTTATTCCGTAGACCCGCTTGCATGAACCAACGACGACTCGCTCTCATTCTTTCCTGTATAGTTTCGCTTACCGCAACCGCCCATCCGCAGAATTTTTCCTTAAGCATAATGCCTGTCTTTTCTGTTCATCTTGGACACATGGGCGAACACCTTTACACAAAATCATCAGCCGTAGAAAATCCTCAGACAAGTTATCTTCAGTGGGAAGTGTTGCCACTCTGCACTGCTGGACTTGATGCAAACATAAATCTTTTTGGTGCAGAACTGGGAGTAAGGTTTTCCCTTGGTTTTCCAAAGTCTAACATTGGTTCCATGTACGACAGCGACTGGTTTTCAAACACTTTTACAAAACAGAGCTTTTCAGTTAGCAAGGAAATTTTAACCGAAGCCTACCACACCGATGCTACACTGGGGTATTCATTTGCTCTTCCTAAGGGAGCAAGCATAAAGCCCTTTGCAGGATTTTCATACCACTTCATAAACATAAGTGCTCCAGCCGGGGGAAGTGGTACACAGGATCCCAACAGGACCGACTCGAATGTTATCGCCTACGACTCTCCCGAAGCAGAATCTTTTACCACTGCACAGATTGACTACTGGCGAGAAAGTATTTTTGTCTGGATAGGAGGAAGCCTATGCACAAAACTTACGCCAACTCTAAAACTTTCACTTACACTTGCTCTGTCTCCTTTTTCTTCCGTGCTTTCTTCGGACCATCACTACAACAATGGTGGCAATTATTTTAACGACAAACCCTTCGGATTTTTTTGCGCCGCCTATTCTGATGTAAGGGCAAGACTTATTTTAAACGAACACATCGGACTGGAACTTGGCATAAAAGTAACTGTACTTTCAACTGTCTACGGAAAAACTTACACTGCAAAAACAGCAGGCTACCTTGGCAAGGAAGAATCAAATTCTTACGCGGGTGCCTCTCAACACGATGCGTCAGTTTCTTTTGGAGTTGCATTTACTTTTTAAGTTACAAAATTTAAAAACCGTGCTATACTAAATGAACGAGGTTAGCATGAAAAAGATAATTACAATTAGCCGTGAATTCTGTAGCGGAGGACGAACAATAGGAACTCTTGTTGCAAAGGAACTGGGCTACGATTTTTATGACAAGGAAATAATTGACTTAACTGCGGAACAGTCTGGGCTTTCTAAAGAATTTATTTCTAAAAACGAACAGACACTTTCTTCTGGCTGGCTTTACAGTCTTCTTCTTGGCTCGTCATATTCCACTCCCACTTCGCTTTCTGCACCCACTGCTTCAAACCACGGAATGCTTCCTCTTGCAGACCAGGTGTTTAATGCGCAAAGAAAAGTTATTATTGACCTTGCAAAGAAGGGTCCTTGCGTCATTGTGGGAAGATGTGCCGACTACATTCTTAAGCATTCGGGCGAAGTTGATCAGCATGATGTTCTAAATGTGTTTGTCTTTGCACCGCTTGAAGACAAAGTAAAAAGGGCTATCGAAGAAAACAAGCTTAATCCTGCAACGGCAGAAAAAGAAGTAAAGCAGATTGACAAGCGCAGGTCAAACCACTACAACACTTTTACCGAGCGCACATGGGGCAACCGTAGCCACTACGACATACTCATAAACAGTTCTCTGCTTGGTCTTGAAAAAAGTGCAGAAATGATTGCTCTAATTGCAAAGCGTACATAGGCTGTAACTGGCTACAGTTTTATCTTTATCATTTGAATGCGACGGGAAGACTGTTCCTCTACGACAAAAACTGCATTTGCCTTTTTATAGCGGTAAACAGAACCTACAGAAGGAAGTTCTCCAAACTGTTCCAAAAGCCAGCCGCCCAAAGTTTCGGAATCTTCACTTAGCAGCTCAAGGTTGAACACATCGTTTACATCGTCAAGATGCATGTCACCGGGAACCAGGAACTCCTTTGCATTAAGAATTTTTATGCGTTCTTCGGGAGAAATGTCGTTGTTACCGTACCTGTTTGTCATGCGTCCGAACACGGCATACAAAATGTCATCCATGGTAACAATGCCAGAAATGTCTCCGTATTCGTTTACCGTTACCGCAAAAACTTCTTCCTCTTTTTTAAACTGCTGCAAAAGGTCAAAAGTTCCAAGTACATCGGGAACAAACAAAGGTGGCTTCATGCAGATTCGTACAAAATCCTTACTTGCAGTAACTGCCTGAGACGCAAACAAAAGAGATTTGTAATGCAGCACGCCTACAATAACATCTTCTTCTTCGTCATAAACGGCAAGACGGGTATGCCCCGACATGGTAAATTTCTTAACTGCTGATTCAAAAGAGTCATCCACATCAACATAAGCCATTAGCGAACGGGGACACATTATGTCATACACATGCAAATCTGAAAATTCAAAAATGCGGTCAAGCATTATCTTTTCAGATTCTTCCAAAGTGCCTTCGCTCTTACCAATGTCTATTAGGGTTTTTAATTCTTCCTCGGTAACAAGAGGGGTTTTTGTTTTCCAGACTTTTTCTTCCATGCGTCCCACAATATGAGCAAAGCCCTCAAAGAAAGAATTTATGGGCTTAAAGATTTTCTGCAGGATAATTATGGGCATTGAAAACTTCTGCGCCACTTCTACAGGTTTTATTGCTGCAACAGTCTTTGGAATTATTTCGCTAAACATAATCGTAAGAACTGCAACCACGGCTGTACTGTATGTAATGTAGGACGAGCCCAACACATTTGCTGTATAGGCTGTGGCAAGTGAAGAAATAAGTGTAGTTACAAAATTTGTTCCCACAAGAACTGTTGCGATAAGGCTTTCAAGATGTTCCCTAAGGTATGCAATTTTTTCTGCATTAAAAACATGTTCCTTTACTAGCTGGCGGATTTTTATTTTTGAAAGAGATGTAAATGCAGTTTCTGATGAAGCAAAAAATGCACCGCAAAAGAGAAGAATAAGAATTGCTACAGGCGTAAGGATTAGACTAAGACTCACGAACTTCCACCCTTGCAACACGATTTTCATCCATTTGTGTTACTGCAAAAATATATCCGTTAGAGGCGACTGCTTCTCCAACCACAGGAATATGACCAAGAAGTTCACACACATAACCGCCCAAAGTCTCGCAATAGTCTGACTGTAGATGCAGACCGTAACGCTCGTTAATATCGGTAAGGCGTGTAAGTCCTGAATAGGAATTTTCTGCCTCTTCTGCATTTGCATGTTCTCTTGCACCGGGCCGCTTGTCGGAAGAAGAACCAAAAATTTCTCGGGCAATGTGTTCTCTGGTAAGGAGTCCTTCTGTGCCTGAGTATTCGTCAATAACCACAGCCATGCTCTGATGATTTTGCTTGAGCACTGTCTGCACATCTGACATTTTTTTTGAACTTAGCACAAACAGAGGCGGCTTCATTACCTTTGCAAGAGAAAATTCTTCTTCACGATTTTTATACACCAGTAAATCGCGCACATATACAATGCCAGTAATGTCGTCTATGTCTTTTCTGTAAACAGGAAAGCGTGACATACGGAATCTTTGTGCATGTTCAATAATATCCTTGTAGCGGAAAGTTTCGGGAATGGCAACAATCTGCTTACGAGGAATCATTACATGCCTTGCTTCCAAATCAGTAAAAAGAAAAACCCGACGCATCATATTCTTTTCGCCAATTTCAAGCACGCCTGATTCAGCACCTACATCAATGAATGTCTTTATTTCTTCTTCGGTAAAGGACACTGATTTTTTCTTCGTATTGATTCCAAAGATGCGCAGTACCAGACGGGAAAATCCAGTAAGTAAAAAAACTATGGGCGACAGCACAACTTCAAGCACGCTAATCAGTCCGCTGAATGCAAATGCAATTGGTTCAGGGTGATGGGTTGCTATTGTCTTTGGAGAAATTTCACCAAAGATGAGCAGAAGAAGTGTTGCTACAAAAGTGGCCACGCCTACACCAGCGTTACCAAAAATCTGGAGTGCAACATAAGTAAGCAGAGAAGAAATTGCAATGTTTACAATGTTGTTTGCAACAAGAAGGGTATTTAAAAGCCGTTCTCTGTCGTTTAAGAGCAGCCACACCCGCATGGCCTTTTTGTTTTTCTGATTGCGCAAAAAGCGAACACGCAGTTTGTTAAGCGAAAGAAAGGCGCTCTCTGTCGCCGAAAAAATCAGCGACAGGATAATGAGCACAAATGCTATAGCGAGCGGCACAAAAAGCATTTATTTCTGTTCGTCTCTAACCTGCTTTATATTTTCAATTATCTCAAGAATCTGAGGAGCAAGGTCTGACTGTTCATCCTGCTCGTAGGATTTTTCCATAAGAGAAATCATTTTTTCAAAATCAGGTTCAGACTGCATTGCAAGAATGTAGGCCGACATGTAGTAGGCGTTCTGTTTTTCTGACGCACTCAAGTGTCCCGTTTCGCAGACATCTTCAAATTCCTTTGCGGCAGAAACAACATCGTTTGCATACATTGCATACTGCATTGCTCTCTGGTTTGCAAGTTCGTATTCGTACTTTCCTATAACGCCAGTTTGATTGTTGGGGTCAAGGCTTACAACTTCCTGTGCAAAATCAGCAAGGGGATTACGAAGCATTATGTCGGTTGCATTGTAAAGGGCATCGATGGCAAGAACCTTATCCAAACCTTCTGCTCCGTCAAGAGACTTAATAAGCTGCACAAGATTTGCCTGGGTTTCTTCTGACTGTTCAAGTTTTTCAAGAAGGCTTTCGGGCGTTTCGTCAGTTTCGTTAAATTCTATGCTACAAAGTCCGTATTCATCTGGTGTGATTACATAAAGTGACGGATACATAGAAAGATTGTATTTTTCTGCAAGATCTTCCTTCTGCATGTAAAGAGTCTGAATGCGCGTAGCCTCTTCTATTTCTTCATCAGTTGAAGCGTCGGTAATTTCTGTCTTTGCATATTCAGTCTGAGAAAAATCAACATTCAGAAGAACATATTTTTTCTGAGCCTTTGACACAAACGGTTTTGTGGTAAAGACATTTTCCTTAAGTGTAGCACTGATTCCGTCCCAGTCGTCACCGCTAAACAAAAGGAGAATGTTTTTGTTCTGTTTGGTGGCGGCAGATTTTGCCTCGTCTACATCGGTAAACCATGTGGTCTTGTTTTTTTCGCATCCTGCAAGTGCAAGTGCCAGTGTTAAAACTGCTACGGCAGTGTAACAAAATTTCTTTGTTGTCTTCATTTTATTCCTCTAGTTAAAATATGAGACTCCTGCGCGGAATATATTCTGCACAGAACTTTCAGTTTCTTTATTGGCGGCAAGATTAGCAATGTTCTTAATTAGATCATCGCTTCCACCCATGGCATCCTTACCGATTGTTCGCTCGGAGTGCCCCATCTTTCCAAGAACTCTTCCGTCTGGAGAAGTAATTCCTTCGATTGCGTAAGAAGAACCGTTAGGATTGTCAGGTTCAGTTATGGCAGGCAGTCCGTCCTCTCCTACATACTGAGTGAACACCTGACCGTTTGCAAAGAGGGTCTTTGCAGTTTCTTCGCTACAGACAAAGCGTCCTTCTCCGTGACTTATGGGAACAAGATGCAGTTTACCCTGCAGAATGCTCTGGTCCATTGCCCAAGGACTTGTGGCACTTACCATGCGTGTCCTTACAACTCGGCTTATGTGTCTTCCAATTTTGTTGTATGTAAGTGTAGGCGTGGTGTCTGTCATCTCGCGGAATTCACCATACATTGCAAGACCAGTTTTTACAAGAGCCTGGAATCCGTTGCAGATGCCCAGCGTAAGTCCGTCACGCTTCTTAAGAAGATTCATGATTGCATCGGCAATGCGTGGTGTGCGAAGAACATTTGCTATGAACTTTGCAGAACCGTCTGGCTCGTCACCGGCACTGAATCCACCGCTAAGGGCAAGAATTTGGGAAGTGTTAAGTTCCTTTTCAAACGCAAGAAGACTCTGAGCAAGCTGCTCCTGAGTTCTGTTTGTAAGCACGAGGATTTTTGTTTCTGCTCCTGCAAGATTGAATGCACGGGCCATGTCGTATTCACAGTTTGTTCCCGGAAAGACTGGCACTATAACACGAGGCTTTGCAGAACCTGTCTTTACATTGAATGACTTTCTTGCGACAGAAAGACTCTCGTGTTCGTCCAGCGCCCACTGGGGAAGAGCCTTCTGAACAGGCGCACCACTTACAGGTGGGAACACGGCAGACAGTTTTGCTTCCCATGCTTTTTCTATCTCAGACAGAGAAAGGTTCATAACTTCTTTTCCGTCTTCGTTTTTTATGACTATGGATTTTTCTGCAGAAGTTTTTCCAATCTGAGTGATGAGGGGTTCACCTTCTCCGTTAGAAGATTTTGCACTTGAAGCATATTCGGAATTAAGGTCGCAGTCAGTTTCTACAAGAAGACCCATGCCAAACATTGGAGATGCCATGCTTCCGTTTGTAAACCAGCTTGAATCAGTTACACCCGAAAGCTGCATTCCGTCAGAAGTAAATCCAATGCGGCTTCCCATTGCCATTTTGCTTAGGGCTTCTGCAACTCCACCTGCACCTACGGGATACATTGCGTTTATTTTTCCTGCAGCATTAAGTTTGTACAGCAGTGAAGACATTTTTGCAAATGAGTCAAAATCAGGCTCAAGGGATTTTCCCATGCTTACAGAAACTAGGTAAACACGGCTTCCGGCTTTTTTAAATGAACCGCTTGTGACATGTTCAACGCTGTCTGTAGTAACTGCAAAACTTACCAGAGTGTTGGGAACATTTAGATGTTCAAATGTTCCGCTCATGCTGTCCTTGCCACCAATGCTTCCGCAACCGGTTTTCTTCTGTGCATCTAGGGCACCAAGTAAGGCTGCTGCTGGCTTACCCCAACTTGCTTCATCTACTGCGCGACCAAAAAATTCTTGGAAGCTCAGGCGACATGTTGAAGGATTTCCTCCAAGACACAGAATCTTTATGAGGGAAGAAAGTACCGCATACTGGGCTCCGTGCCAGGGACTCCATTCGCTAATCCTTGGATCGTAACCGAATGTCATAAGGCTTACAGTGCTTGTTTCGCGAGGAGACAAAACTGGAATCTTTGCGACCATACCGGCTTCTGGGGTACACTGATATTTTCCGCCATAAGGCATAAGGACTGAACTTGAGCCGATTGAACCGTCAAACCTTTCGCCCAATCCACGCTGGGAACAGCATGCCAGATCAGAAATGTTTGCAAGCCAGGCTTCCTTAATTCCGTGGGGATTTTTTTCAAATTCCTTTCTAACTGAATCAAGAGGAAGCGCAAGAGGAGATTCCTGAACTCCGGCTGGAGAGGGAAGAACTGCATCTGCTTCGTGAGGCGCACCGGCAGTGTCAATAAAGGTTCTGTCTATGTCAACGATTGTTTTTCCGCGCCACTTCATTACCATGCGGTTTGTGTTGGTAACTGTAGCCACAACTACGGCATTTAGGTTTTCTGCATTTGCGACGGCAATGAATTTTTCCACATTTGCAGGACGCACTACAACTGCCATTCTTTCCTGACTTTCGCTTATGGCAAGTTCCGTTCCGTCAAGACCTTCGTACTTTTTGGGAACAGCGTCAAGATTTATGTCCAACCCAGGTGCAAGTTCTCCAACGGCAACAGAAACTCCGCCTGCACCAAAGTCATTGCATCGGCGAATCATAAGGCACACATCCTTGTTGCGGAACAGGCGCTGAATCTTACGCTCTTCCACTGCGTTACCCTTCTGAACTTCTGCTGCGGCTGTGGTAACTGACTTTTCGGTATGCACCTTGCTTGAGCCAGTTGCACCACCAATTCCGTCGCGACCAGTTCCTCCGCCCAAGAGAATTATAATGTCTCCTGCCTCTGGAGTTTCACGCAAAACTAAATCAACTGGAGCGGCTGCAATAACGGCACCCAGTTCCATACGCTTTGCAACATATCCAGGATGATATACTTCGTGAACCTGTCCTGTGGTAAGTCCAATCTGATTTCCGTAAGAAGAAAATCCTTGTGCGGCTTCTCGGGTAAGCTTCATCTGGGGAAGTTTTCCGGGTAAGGTTTTGTCCAACGGCACTGTGGGGTCGGCGGCACCCGTTACGCGAAGAGCCTGATATACCCAACTTCGTGCAGAAAGAGGGTCTCGGATTGCTCCGCCAATACAAGTTGCGGCTCCACCAAAGGGTTCAATTTCTGTAGGGTGATTGTGAGTTTCGTTTTTAAACTCCAATAGCCAGCGTTCAGTTTCTTCCTTGCCTTTTTCAAGGGGAGTTCCATCAGCTTTGGTTGTATACTTTACATCTATAAAAATTGAACAAGCGTTGTTTTCTTCGCTTACTTCAAGGTCGTCCAGTTTGCCGTGCTTGCGTAAATACTTTGCACCGATTACTGCCATATCCATAAGGGTTACAGGCTTATCTGTGCGGCTTGCGTAAAGCTCTGTGCGCATGTCGGTGTAGTTCTGCAGAGAAGAACGGAAGAGATCTGCATAGGGACCGTCTTTTATTTTTATGTTGCGCAGAATCGTATTGAATGTGGTGTGGCGACAGTGGTCTGACCAGTAGGTGTCCAGCACGCGGATTTCTGTAATGGTTGGGTCACGGTGTTTGGAAGCAAAATAGTCCTGCATCCATTTTACATCAAGGGCATCCATTGCGAGGCCAAGTTTTACCCTAAGGTCTTCCAGTCCATTTTTATCCAAGTTGATAAATCCGTCTACGGTCTTAATGTCGGCGGGTTCGGTAACTTTCATTTCAAGGGTGTCGGGCTTTTCTGCCTGAGCAAGTCGACTGTCTACAGGGTTAATCAGATAATGCTGAATTTTTTCAACATCTCCTGCAGAAACTGAGCCGGTAAGCAGAACGATTTTTGCACACCTTACGCGAGGAGGCTCTGTTCCCACAGTAACGGAATCCTTTAGTCCTTCCCTCAGAAGTGAAAGGCACTGTTCCGCACTGTCGGCTCGTTGGTCATACTGCCCCGGAAGATATTCCCAAATAATCTGTGTTGCATCCTGAGGAACTTCCAGTGTTTCGTAAATTACAAAGTCGGATTGCGGTTCTGAAAAAATGCGGGTGGCGCTTGCCTTAAAAACTGCTTCGCCTACATTTTCCACATCGTAGCGGTTTAAATATCGAACACCCTTTACAGAGTTGATTCCCAAAAAGCCGGTGATTTCGCTTAAAATGCGGGTGGCTTCGTTGTCAAAGCCAGCCTTTCTTTCTACATAAAGACGATACATAAACTGATTATAGAAAAAAAAGATACTTAACGCAATGGGGCTGTGGGCTGAGTCTTAGCAGGGTCTTAGGAGGCGCTTAGGATTCCCTTTATGGCCTTTTCCAGACTGTCGTACATCTCCATAAAGTCGTAGTGGTTCTGACGAGCAAATGTTGCGTCACCGTCGCAGGAGCGTTCCATCTGCAGGGCTAGGTCTGCAAATTCTGGGCAGCCTATGAGCTTGCTGTTGGACTTAAGAGAATGCGCCAGTATGCCGTAGTTTTTCCAGTCTTCTCTATTATACATGCCTTCCAGCTTGTCACGGTTGGTCTGTTTTTCTTCGCAGAAGAGAGAAAGCACGCTCATGTACACATCTTTAGTTCCTCCGCAAAGTTCCATTCCCGACTGCTGATTTATGGTAAGAACATCTTCTTCCTGAGGCAGTTCTTCCAGTTCTGCCATGGGGCCGGAACCCTTGTCAACTGAATGCTGTAAATCCTGAGGTATGTATTTGAAGAGAGTCTGCTTAAATTTCTTACTGTCTATGGGCTTTGAAATGTAGTCAGTAAATCCCACAGCAAGATACTGCTCCTTCATTCCAGCCATGGCATTTGCAGTAAACACAATCACGGGAACATCCTTGTTCATGTTGTCAACCATGTCCTGAGCCTTTTTAAATGTTTCCATTCCGTCCATTTCGGGCATCATGTGGTCAAGGAAAATAATGTCAAAGCGTTTCTGCTTCATAAGTTCAAGACAGTCTTTTCCGCTTTCGCATGTGGTAACCTGAACTTCGGTATCCTTTAGGAGTCCTTTTGCAACCATAAGGTTTACCCGGTTGTCGTCAACAACAAGAACCTGAGCATTTGGCGCTACAATGAGGGTATCTTCTTCCATGTTTTCTTCCTTAGCTGATTTCTTTGCGGCGGCTGCCTGAGCAATAGACTTTGTTCCGATCATTTCCTGTGGCAGGAATACCGTAAACACTGAACCTGCGCCGTATTCACTTTCTACTTTTATTTCTCCACCCATCAGTTCCAAAAGCTGGTGAACTATGGCAAGTCCAAGCCCCGCACCTTCCACGGAATGATGTCTGGTTTCGTCCAGGCGTTCAAAACTCTTAAACAGATGCTTCTTGTCATCCTCGCGAATTCCTATGCCCGAATCCTTTATGCTGATTTTTAAAAGAACAGACTCTCCCTTTGGAATTCCCGTAACGGAAAGCTGAACATATCCCTTTTCGGTATACTTGATGGCATTATTAAGCAGGTTAATCATAATCTGACGCACACGCATTTCGTCGCCAATCAATTCGTCGGGAAGAGTTTCGTCTATCTTGGTGCGGTACTCCAAATCTTTCTGAGTGGCGCGCACAGACATCATTTGGTTTACATCAGCAATAAGTTCACCCAAGTGATAGGGCTCGCTTACAAATTCTAGGCGTCCTGTTTCAATCTTTGAAAAGTCCAGAATGTCGTTAATAAGTGACAGAAGGGTTTTGCCGGCACCCTGAATGGTTCTTGCATACTCGTCAATTTCTGCCTTGTCGTTTGACTTTAAAATCATTTCGTCAAGACCAAGAACAGCATTCATTGGCGTACGGATTTCGTGGCTCATGTTTGCAAGGAATGCGTTTTTTGCAAGGCTTGCTTCAAGTGCTTTCTGTTCCGCAGTCTGAAGTTCCTTTGTCATGGAAATAAGACGCTGGGTGTCAAAGTTTTCTATGGAGAAGTACCAGAGGTAAACTGCAAGGGAAACTCCAAACACCATAAGGCGGATTTTGTCATGCAAAAGTGGCTGTACGCATACAGACAGCACGGCAAGACCTATGGAGGCTATCATGGTCTGAACCACATGCTTGTCCAATTTTCTTATGTCGCGAATGAAGAATGCAAATGCGTAGAACAAAAAATAAATTGCAGTTCCGTAGCCCACAGACAGATAGACAGGGCCGTGAGTCCAGATGCCTGTTTCGATATCGTAACTTGCAATCCAGCCTGTCCAAGTGTTTATGAAACAGATTACAAGGTACACAAGATAAATGCCAAGATTTATTTTACGAAAGAGAGCCCTAAAGCGGGAGTTGCTTTTAAAGAAGGAGTCCAAATACCATGTAAAGGCAAAGGACATTCCAGTTGAAGCCATAAAGTTTAGGGACTGAATGAATTTCTTTATGAAAACATTAAGTTCGGTATTTTCCAACATGCCAATTGCAGGACGAAGGACTTCCAGAAAAGTTGCGACCGTTACAATAAAGGCAAACAACCGAAACCTTCGGCTCTGATGGCTTGCGTTGTATTTTGTGATGACAAAATAGCAGAGCAATAAATCAAACACCAGCGCGGCTATGCCAAAGTAATTTTTGGGCATGCTTACAAGTGCGCTTAATACCGTTCTCATAAGGCTATATTATAACAGCAAAAGTTGAATTCAACAAGGAAAAAATAAGCCTTACGAAAACGGCATACTATAACTCTGACTAGAACTATGCAAACTGGGCCATACGAAGTTTGTAGTATTCACCCTTTTTTGCCATAAGTTCTGTGGGGGAACCGCTTTCCACAATGCCACCACGGTCAATTACAAAAATCCTGTCGGCGTTCTGAATTGTAGAAAGTCGGTGAGCAATGACAAAACTGGTGCGTCCCTTGAGCATGGAAGAAATTCCAGCCTGCACAAGAAGTTCCGTCTTGGTGTCTATACTACTGGTTGCCTCGTCCAAAATCAGAATGCGAGGATTTGAAAGCATGGTTCTTGCAAAAGCCACAAGTTGTCTCTGACCGTTTGAAAGTTCGCCTCCCCTTGCCGTAAGTTTTGTGTCGTAGCCGTCGGGCAGGGTTCTTATAAAGTCGTCCGCATGAACTGCACGGCTAGCCTCTAGCATTTCTTCCTCGCTTGCTTCCAGTTTTCCGTACATAATGTTCTCACGGATTGTACCGCTAAAGATATAGCTGTCCTGAGTCATTATGCCCATCTGGGTACGCAGAGAATCAAGGGTAACGCTCTTAATGTCGCTTCCGTCAATCAGAAGCTGGCCCTCCTTTATGTCGTAAAAGCGGCTTACAAGATTTACCACGGTAGACTTTCCTGCTCCTGTAGGTCCCACAAGAGCAATTGTTTCCCCAGGTTCCACAGTAAAGGAAACATCTTTAAGCACATCCGTCTGAGAGTCGTAACCAAAAGTAACATTCTTAAACTGAACCCTACCCTTTACAGGCGCAAGCTTTACCGCCTCTGGAGAATCTGTTACGGTCGCCTTTGTGTCTATAATTTCGAAAATCCGTTCCGCACCGCTAGCCGCATTTACAAACTGGTTGTAAAAGTTGCTCAGGTTCATAATGGGTTGCCAGAACATGCTTACATAGGAGGCAAACGCAATGTATGTTCCCAAAGAGACACTGTCTACTCCAAGCACACTGATTCCTACAAAGTAGAGGGCGGCTGTTCCCACACTCCAACACAGGTCAATCCAAGAGCCAAAAGCATCGCACCATCTTACGGCACGAATAAATTCTCTGCGGTCGTCCCACACAAGTTCCTGAAAAGTTCTGTCT
Source organism: uncultured Treponema sp. (assembly GCA_937894335.1). Taxonomy (GTDB): domain Bacteria; phylum Spirochaetota; class Spirochaetia; order Treponematales; family Treponemataceae; genus Treponema_D. The sequence continues at coordinate 14,866 of CALCRU010000075.1, forward strand.
GTTTCTGTCTCTGCCCTAAAGCTTTGTATGATTTTTATTCCGCTTAAATCTTCGTTTATGAAGGCGTTCATGTTTGAAGACTTCTGCCTCTTTGCCCTCCAGTGTTTTTCTGCCACAATGGAAATGAGGAAGATTCCTGCAACCATAAAGGGAAGACTGCAAAGGGCCGCAAGAGCAAGCTTCCAGTTTTTTACAAACATAATTACAAGAACCGCCGTAACGGTTATCATGCTAGGAATAAAAGTGGTAACAGCATTTTCTATAATGTCCTTTAGAGAGTTCGTGTCGCCTATAATGCGTGCAAGAATTTTTCCTGAAGGACGGCTGTCAAAAAATGCCAAATCCAAACTCTGAATGTGGTCATAAAGTTCCTGACGCAAATTCTGAATTACCTTGTTGCTTGTCTTTGCCATAACCAACATACGGATTTTAATTGCAATTACGGTAAGCAGATTAAGCACCGCACCAAGAATGACAATGCGCACCAGTCCCGGAATGTCACCCAGAAGCACATAATCATCTATGGCCAATTCCTGCAGAAGAGGATTTATTAAATCTACCGCCGTACCAAATGCCATAAGGACAAACACAATCAGTATGCGTCCCTTGTATTTTAATAGGTAAGAAAAAAGTCGCGGCATTGTAGCAAACTTCGACTTCTTTTCTGTTTTTTCGTCCTGCTTATAGCTGTTCATTTTATTCTCCGTTGCATAAGCCTAATACTGGCTGTCGTAAGTTTCCTTATAAAGGCCGCCCTTTGCCAGAAGTTCCTCGTGGGTTCCGCATTCTGCAACACGGCCCTTTTCTAGAACTATTATTTTGTCTGCCTTGCGAACTGCACTTATCCTGTGGGCAATGATGATTTTTGTCATGCCCTGCAAATCCGCAAGCACCTGCTGAATTTCCTGCTCAGTTTCAGTATCCAGTGCCGAAGTGGAATCGTCCAGAACAAGAACCGGTGTTTTTCGCGCAAGAGCCCTTGCTATGGTAATGCGCTGCTTTTGTCCTCCGCTCAGACCAACTCCACGCTCGCCAATTACCGTCATTTCTCCTTCGGTCATTTTGTCTACAAACTCAGTGCTGTGGGAAGCCTCTAGCGCGGTACGCACTTCTGCCGTAGTCATGCTTTCTCTTGCACCCAGGCGGATGTTACCGTCAATGGTGTCGCTAAAGAGGAAGATGTCCTGCATTACACAGGCAACAGATTTTCTTAGAGTTGGAAGGGGAATTTCCCGAATGTCCACTCCGTCCAAAAGAATGCTACCTTCGCTTACATCGTACATGCGCTTTAAGAGGTTGATGATTGTAGTCTTGCCCGAACCTGTTGCACCCATAATGCCCAAAGTTTGCCCTGCTTTTATGTCAAAGGAAACATCATCCAAAATGGTGCGACAGTCATCACCCTGTCCTGCTCGGTAGGTAACATGATCAAAAGCTACATCACCGTTTATGTCAAAGGGCGAGACAAGTGCAACTGTAAATTCAGGATCAGAGTCAACCTGTGCCTCATCCACAATCTGCGGCATCTGCTCGTAAATTTTATTCAATCTTTTAACTGATGCCTTTGCAGAAGAAAAACCGTTTGCAAGCCAGCCTAGCATTTCCATGGGCCAGACAATGTTTCCGGCATACTGGAGAAATGCAATAAGCTCGCCTATGGTAATTTTCTGTCCGCCTGCAAGAGGATTGCCGTTAATAACAAAGACGCCTCCCACAAGAAGTGTCACCACAACAAGACTACGGGTAACAATCTGTATTATGGGATTGTATTTTACAAACACCCGGCTAAGGTCTATGTTAAGTTCGTAGTACTTCTGGTTATGCTTATGGAATTTGTTTATTTCAAATCCTTCACGAGCAAAGGCTTTTACAGTACGCACTCCAGCAAGATTTTCTGCGGCGGTATTGTTCAGTTCAGAATTTTCCTGAGCCACTGCGCCAAAGAGGGAGTCAAGTTTCTTTTCCATAAGAAAGGCAACTACTGCAGAAGCAATCATTCCAAGTGTAGGGATTATGGCAAGCCACACATTCATGGCAAACATAAAGTAAAGCACACTTACCACGCGAACCACAACCTCGGCCATAAGGATTCCCATAAAGGCGGCAATATCCCAAATGCGGTCAACATCATCCTTTATCCGGCTCATAAGTTCACCAGAGTTTATTCCGTCAAAGAAGTTTGCAGAAAGGCTCTGAATTTTCTGAAACAAATTGATTCGAATTTCAGAGGCAATTTTGCTTCCTGCCCAGTCACATAAAAATTCCTTCGTGTACTGGAATATGCACCTACCCACTCCTATTGCAAGAATACCCATAAGCAGAGGCGTAAGTAATTCCATATTTCGGGCAACAAGTACATCATCTGTTATGTGTTGCACGATTTTTGGTGCAACCATATCAAGCATTGTTCCAGCAGTCATGGCCAACACTGCAATAAGATACAGGAACAGATACCTTTTAAAATAATTGAGTAAATTAAGCCTGTTCATTTTTCCGCTTTATATTTTATGTCAGCTAAAAAAAATCGGCGTGCGAGGGAAGTGCCGAAACCAAATCATGATGGGTAAAATCTTTAGGTAAGGCACATACTAATCTCTTACACATTCTTTGTCAACTGTTAAGAGGTGCCTTGTAAACAAATCGGTATATATTCGTCTTATAAGGATGTTGGTAAAAGTTCGCTTG
>CALCRU010000076.1 GCA_937894335.1 uncultured Treponema sp.
GAACTGCTTTGCTTTTTTGCTGTCCTTTCCTTCCCTTTGCTCCCGAAACTTCTGTTTCGATAGCATCTTTCAAATAGCATGTTGCTCTTCTTTAAGAAGTGGCAAGCGTACCGAGTATAATACTAAACACAACTTTGTGTCAATAGCACTTATCGGATTTTCGGCAAAATTCTAAAAGTTTTTATTCTTGCACCGCCCTTTTAAGACGGTAACGAGGACTATAGCAAATTCAGTGCAACCATGTCAAGATGAATTTGGAGAATTTTCTGTTTTTTTAAAAATTCTTTACCCTAGCCCACTCAGCATATAACGCCAACTGTCAGCATAAAACGCCCCCACTCAGCATACAATGCTAACTGTCAGCATAAAATGCCCCTCACTCAGCATACAACGCCAACTGTCAGCATAAAATGCCCCCCACTCAGCAAACAATGCTAACTGTAAGCATACATCACATTACCCAAAGGCCAGCCTGCCCGGGGGTGTAGGGGCGCCAGAAGGCGTTCCGTAGCGTAAGCGGAGGAATGAAACCCCGGAAGACCCGTGACGAAACAAAAAGTTTTTCTTTGCACCAATGCAAAAACTGTCTTAAAAATAAGGTGGGCCCATAAAAAAATCCATTGTAAAAGAGGTGCTTTTGGTGTAAACTTCTAGCTACCCAACAAAGGAGGCTCTTATGGAAAAGATAAACACAAACCTTGCACCGGCTGCGGTAGGTCCTTACTCTCAGGCCATACTTACAAGGGGATACCTTTTTCTTTCGGGACAGATTGGAATAAATCCTCTTTCGGGAAAAATTGAGGGAACTTCCATAAGCGAACAGGCTGAACAGGCATGCAAAAACATAAGCACAATTCTTTCGGCCGCTGGTTACGGTTTTGATGCTGTTGTAAAGACTACATGTTTTCTAACTGACATGAATTTTTTTGGCGACTTTAACACTGTGTATGCGAAGTATTTTACTTCAAAGCCTACCCGATCATGTGTTGCGGTTTCGGCACTTCCTTTGGGGGCTCTGTGCGAAATTGAGGTAACGGTGGAATGCAGAAAGCGAGACACCACTACGGAAGAAGACGAGACCCTTAGCGGACTGTTCTAATTTCTTTTAATGCTGATTTTAATTTGATTTTGGTCTGATTCTAATCTGATTTTTTTCTAACAAAAAAAGCGGCTGCGTAAGGATTTGTTTTCCTTTGCAGCCGCTGTTTTTTTGCCCTTTAGTATGCAAGACTAAGTTAGGCTTTTATTTCGTTACTTAGTTTTTTTCCTTCCTCAAACTCTTTTACATTTGTAAGTGAAGTTTCTGCTATTGCGCTAAGTGCGTTGCTTGTAAGGAAGGCCTGATGTCCCGTTATGATTACATTGGGGAATGTCATAAGGCGGGAAAGAACATCATCCCTGATTACATTTACTGACCAGTCGTCAAAGAAGTATGCGCTTTCTTCTTCGTAGACATCTAGTGCTGCTCCACCTATGCGCTGTTTTTTTAGTGCGTAAACAAGGGCCTTTGAGTCTATGAGTGCGCCACGACCTGTATTGATGATTACGGCATCTCTTTTCATGAGTGCAAGGGACTTGTCGTTAACAATGTGCTTGGTTGACTCGTTTAGCGGACAATGCAGGCTTAGTACATCGGAGTCTGTAAAGATTTTGTCTAGGGTTACATAAGTGACGCCGTTTTTTGCAGCCCACTTTGCATCGGGGTAAACATCGTATGCTACAATGTTCATGCCGAATCCCTTTAGAATCTGAGCCATTATCTTTCCGATTTTTCCTGTGCCAAGAATGCCGGCTGTAAGTCCGTTAAGGTCTCGGCCTGTGAGTCCGTTAAGGGTAAAGTTACCCGTTCTGGTGCGCATATATGCCTGGGGAATGCGTCTGGTAAGGGACATAAGAAGGGCCACTGCATGTTCAGCAACCGAATGTGGTGAGTATGCAGGAACTCTTGCAACTTTTATGCCTGCTTCCTTTGCAGCGTTAAGGTCTACATTGTTGTAGCCAGCGCAACGCATTGCAATAAACTTTACGCCACATTCCTTAAGTATCGAGATTACTTTTTTGTTAAGGGTGTCGTTTACAAAGGCACAGACCACATCGTAACCCTTTGCCGTGAGGGCAGTCTTTTCTGTAAGGTGAAAGTCAAAGAAGTCTATGTTGTAAAGGAACTGCCGGTTGGCTTCGGTAAAGGCCTCGCGGTCGTATTCTCTTGTGTCGTAAAATGCAATTTTTAAAAGTGGTGTCTTCACCTTAGTTTGCCCTCGTCATATGGAATCCGTCGGGAATGAATTCAAGTTCCGCAACTGTGCCTTCTACTTCCTTAAGTCCTGCTGGTGCCTGCTTTACGGTAAGCACAAGAACGGTATCTTTTCCGCTACCCTTTGTGGTGTAGGAGCATACTAGGTCGCCAAACTCGTAGATTGCGCCTGTATCTTCATCGCTGTAGGTAAGGTAGGCGGTAATGGTTTTCTTTGAAGTGTTTACTACAGGTGCAGTTCCAGAAGTGATGTTAGCACTGTAGGGAACTCCGTCGAAGGTAAGCTCAAAAAGGTTTCCTGTAGAAAAATAAATTGAGGTTACGCTGTCGTTGTTTGTTCCGTGGGGAGTATAAAACTGCATGTGGGAGGCTGAAAGTCCTGCAAACTGCATTACCATTACAAGGCTGTCTTCTGTAATTTCTGCATCGTATACTGTCTTTGCGTCAAAGTTGTAGTCGGCTATTGACTTGTAGATGTTTACGGCATCCTGCTGATCTGCTTTTGTAAGGGGTGCTCCCACTGCGGCGTAGTAGGCGGCAAGGTCTTCTACAAGGGAAGCGTACTTTGCCACAACTTCTGACTTTGAGTTAGGTACACGCTGAAGTTTTGCATAGTCCTGGGGAGTGCTTGCGGCAAGAAGGTCAGAAAGATCATCGGGGAGCCACTGGGAAGCCATCTGAACGGTCATTGTCTTTTTTGCCTCGTTATAGGTGTACTTGTATGTGTACTTTTCCATAACGGCACCCTGAGAAGAAAGGGTAAAGTCGTATGTCTTGCTGTCGTTAAATTTGATTGTATACACAACTGAAGAGCCGTCGTAGTAGGACATTTCCTGACGATATGTTCTTCCTGCAAGGCTGCCCTGTGACGAGTCTGAAGACGCTGATGCTGATGAAGATGTAGCACATCCCGTAAGAGCCACGAGGGCTGTAACTGCGGCAAAAACTGCCGCTCCTAAAAACTTTTTCATGTTAAACTCCTGACAAGTGTCTTTGCTTTTGTTGTAGCAGAAGTTTTGGGGATTGTAAAGGGGGAGACAGTAGACTGTAAAAAAGAAAACCGTATAGAATCCGCCCCAAAATGCCGATACTTAAGTATGCCGTCTAAGTCAAACTCTTACTCCAAGCCGGATTTTTGGTCACAGAAAGCCTTTAAGGAAGGTTACCCTGCACGAAGCGTATACAAACTGCAGGAGATTGACGAAAAATTCAGTCTGTTAAAAAAGGCGTCCTGTGTACTGGATTTGGGTTCCGCACCTGGAAGCTGGACTACATGGCTTTTGCGTAATCTTGGCGAAAACGGCAAAGTTGTTTCGGTAGACTTGAATCCGCTTTCAAAATCAGTCAAGGGCAAAAATCTTGTCTTTTTTCAGGGGGATTTGCTAGATGAGTCTGTACGCAACAAAATTAGGGAGAATGGGCCTTATGATGTTGTCGTATGCGATGCAGCACCCCTTACCACAGGAAACCGCACGGTAGACACTGCACGGAGCCGGGCACTGGTAGAGATGGCAATTTGGTATGCCGAAAACATGCTTAAACCTAACGGAAACTTCTGCGTAAAAATCTTTCAGAACGGGGATCAGCAGAAAGAACTGCAGAAGATGAAGTTACTCTTTAACCTTGCAAAGGGCTTTAAACCGGTCGCTTGCAGGGCTGAATCATTTGAAACCTATCTGATTGGGCTGGGCAGAAAGGGGGAAGACGAGGGGAAAAACGGGGAAACTTTATAATGAAAAAAATTGAATTCTTTAATAATTTGTGCTATAGTAAGCGAATACAAATGAAGACAAAGCTAAAAAATGTTGTGATGGGGGCGTCCTGCTTAATCTGCACTGCAGCACTTGTTACAACTACGACTCTTCTTGTCGTAAATCATACTGCAAACTCCACTGGTAAGGGCGGCCTTGAAAGTGCCATGCGTACTGATATAGCTATCTCCAAAGATTTGGCCCTTGCGGTAGATTCTAGTTTTGTTCCCTTTGACGAAAGCGAAATTGTGGCGGACGACACAGAAGACCATGAGCTTTCATATTTTTCCTACCGTCTTAAAAGCGGAGACATGCTTAGCGTGCTTGCCGAAAAATTTGATGTTACCACAGACACCCTTGTAAGCGTAAACAGCATACCTAATTCTCGTACCATACAGCCAGGGCAGTACATTCGCATACCGTCAATGGCAGGAATCCTCTACACCGTTCAAAAGGACGGCGAAACCTCTGAAACAATTGCAAAAAAGTACGATGTAGATGCAGAAAAATGCGCCCTTGCAAACAATCTGGATCTTTCACAGGAACTTACGAAAGGGCGGACAATTTTCGTACCCGACGCAAGAATGGATTCAATCCAGCTAGCAGAAATAAACGGAGACCTGTTCAAACTGCCTCTTAGGGCAAAGTTCTACTATTCATCATGGTATGGCTGGAGGCAGAGTCCCTTTGACGCAAGCAGACGAAGCTTCCATTCCGGCATAGACATGGCTTGCGCCGCCTGGACAAAAATATATGCGGCTCTTCCCGGTAAGGTAACATATGTAGGCCACAACGACCCCACATTTGGAAACTATGTAGTAGTAACCCACACCAACGGATACAAGACTCTCTACGGACACATGGTTCAGACAAACGCAAGCGTGGGGCAGTATGTAAGTTACGACACAGTAATAGGCTATGTGGGAAGTACCGGCCTAAGCACCGGCAACCACCTGCACTTTACGGTCTACAAGAACGGTAAAACAGTTAATCCGGCCAGTCTTCTAAGGCTTTAAGGCTTTTTAGACAGATTTTTCCCCGAGGGAATTTAAATTTGACAGTTTTATAGATAGAGGATATACTAGAACTATGGCAGACCTTCTTACCGATGCACAATTTGAAGACTTCCGCAAACTGATTTATGAATCAAGCGGCATAACATTTTCTGACACAAACCGCTCAATTCTTGACAGCAGGCTAAAGGAACGCCTTAGGGAAGAAAACATTCCCGACATTCCCACCTACTACAAGTTGATTACTTCAAATCAGGATGAGTTTAAAATCTTCTTAGACAGCATCACCACAAACCTGACCAGATTCTTCCGCAATCAGCCTCACTTTGACGCACTGGTCAACTATGTTCTGCCCCACATTATAGAAGAAAAGAAAAAGAAGGGCGAAACAAAAATAAGCGTATGGAGCGCAGGATGTTCCACAGGCGAAGAGCCCTACACCATTGCAATGATTCTTAAAGACAAGCTTCCGACACCCTTTACATTCAACATTATGGCGTCGGACATTTCTCTTAAGTCGCTTATGGTAGGTCAACAGGGATTCTATCCTACAAACAGGATTCAGGGCATACCCGAAAACTACCTTACAAGATTCTTTACAAAAACAGAAACAGGGTATCAGGTAAAACCTGAACTCATGCAGACAATAAAGTTTGACTACCACAACTTGCGGTTTGACAGCGGAGCCAGAAACCTAGACATCATCTTCTGCCGCAATGTACTCATCTACTTTGACGAACCGGCACAAAAAGCCGTAATCGACAGATTCTATAACTCCATGGCACCGCACTCTTACCTCTACATTGGACACTCAGAAAGCCTGTTCGGAATGGATACTAAATTTGAATTCCTAAAGACAGAATGGGCTTGTCTATATCAGAAAAACGAAGCCCACTAGGGAGGGGTTTATGGAAGAAATGCAGGATATTCAAGTGCTGGTTTGCGATGACTCGGCACTGATGCGCAATCTTATTTCGCGTATTGTAGACTCTACAGCCGGAATGAAAACCGTTGCAACCGCCATGAACGGACGCTTTGCCTTGGAAAAGACACCAAATGTAAAGCCAGATGCAATACTTCTTGACATTGAAATGCCAGAAATGACTGGTGTGGAATTCTTAAGGGAAGCACGCAAACGGGGATGGGATACTCCAGTAATCATACTGTCGTCCATTGCAACAAAGGGTGCGGCAGTTACAATGGAATGTCTTGAACTGGGTGCAAGCGACTTTATTACAAAGCCCAACGGTTCAATCTCTACAAATATTGCCGATGTTTCCAGCCAGATTGTAGAAAAAATCGCCTCTTACGGTGGAGCGTATGCTCGCCTAAACGGGAAAAATGTATATCCCCCTGACTTCTTTAACCAGCAGATAAAACTTAAGGAAGCCGAAATTGCCGTTGCAAAGAAAAAGGAAGCAGAGCACAAGCCCTTAAAACCAGTGCGCCCTGTTCTAGTAACTTCGGCGGAACCAAAGGAAGAAGAGGACACTCTTTCAACTCAGGCAGCAACAAAGCCGGTACCTTCTTTCCAGCCTACACTCTGGAAACCCCGTGCCACAAAGCAGCCTGCAAAAGTTACCGCACTTAAGATGCCAGGTAAAATTGAGGTTATTGCCATAGGAATTTCTACAGGCGGACCTAACGCCCTTAGGGAAGTATTCCCCAACATTACACCAGACTGTCCAGTTCCAATCCTTGTAGTTCAGCACATGCCAGCAGGATTTACAAAAGAATTTGCAAACAGCCTTAATAAAATATGCCCACTTACGGTTACTGAAGCCACAGATATGGAAAAACTGGAACCGGGACACATTTACATTGCTCCGGGAGACTACCACATCTATGTAGAAAAAATGGGACTGAACAATGTTGTAAGGCTTTCTCAGGACGACTTGTGCAACGGACACAGGCCTTCTGCCGATATTCTGTTTGACTCTGTTGCAAAGCTCTACCAGAACCACGCTCTTGGCGTAATCATGACAGGTATGGGACGCGATGGTGCCCTCAAAATTACCGAAATGCGCAGGCAGGGTGCATGGACGCTGGGACAGGACGAAAAGACAAGCATCGTATACGGAATGCCCCGTGTTGCATGGGAACTTGGTGGCGTACAGAAGCAGGTTGCCCTTGGCAACATGGCAGACGAAATTAACAAATTGATAAAGGAACATTGTTTTTAGGATTGACTCCATGCAATCCTAAAAACACTGTTGCTTAGATTTGAGGCGCCATCCGTGGCGCCTCTTTTACACTTTTTCTAATGCACATTATTATGCTGTCTCCATACGCCTTGACAGTTTCTTACCTTGCGGACATCTTAAAAAGACTGTATAATGTAGCCATGAATAGCAAATACTCGCCCTACCTTTTAAGGTGCGAAGAAGAAATACATAAGGCATTGCCTCAGAATCCCTCAAAAGACTGGCTTGAGCAGAGTTTTGGAAAACTTGATTCCGCTGTGCAGGTGGAGCATGTACAGCCCCTCATAGAGCCTACACTTTCGCTGGTAAACCTTGGTGGCAAACGGTGGAGACCCCTTCTTTTAGTTCTTACAGCCCAAGCCTATCTTACAAAGACAGGTAAATTTTCTCAGGAGTCCATGGAAGACATATATGCCCTTGTTCCCCTTGTTGAATTCATCCATACGGCAAGCCTGATTCACGACGACATAGAAGACCGTTCCGATTCCCGACGGGGTAAGCCCTGCGCCTACATTACCTACGGAACAGACACTGCAATAAATGCCGCCACATGGCTTTACTTTGAAGCCGCATCTTGCATACAAAGGTCCCACCTTGACGAAGAAACAAAAATGGCCCTGTACGCCTGCTACAGTCAGGAAGTAAGAAGGCTACATTTGGGTCAGGCTATGGACATTGCATGGCACAACAGTAACGAGGCGGAACCTTCTCCTCAGGAATATCTTGCAATGGTTCAGAACAAGACGGGAACTCTTGCCTCTCTTGCAGTAAGAACAGGACTCCTTGCAACCCACGGCGAACCTAAAGCAATAGAAAAACTTACTAACTCCGCCAAACAGATTGGAGCAGGATTTCAAGTTATAGATGATGTGCTAAACCTTACAAGCGGAAATGCAGGCAAAAACCGTGGTGACGACATTGTGGAAGGAAAAAAATCTCTCCCTGTAATGCTCTTCATGACCTCATGCAGAAAAGAAAATCAAGACGAAAAAATTTCAGAACTAAAGAACTGCTTTACTCAGGCAAAAGCGGAAGGAATAAAAAGTCCAGCTGTAGAAAGAGCAATAGAACTGCTTTCTAAAAATGGAGCCATAGAAAAGGCAAGACAGCAGGGAATCAGTTTTATAGAAAATGCCTGTTCCACATTTGAAAATTACTTTGGAAAAGACAACGAAGCCTCGTGCCTCATTACCGCTCTTTTCAGGGAGATGGCAAATGGTTGAAAGTTCCGAAAAACTGAACAATCAGGCTATTCATCTTGCAGAACAGGGAGAATATCCCGAAGCCATTGCATGCCTTAAACGGGCGCTCACAATGGAAAAGGAAAACTACCTTCTTTGGTTCAATTTGGGAGTTACTTACCGCGACTCAGGAGACCTACAGGCAGCAAAAGAAGCAATGGAAAAAGCCATAGACTGCAACGATAAGGACGAAGAAACCATAGAAGCCCTTGCCATTTTATGCTACAACATGGGTCAACTGGACGAGGCCCTGACATACTGCGAAATGGGACTTCAGCTTAACGATTCAAACAGTCACCTTTGGAACACAATGGGAGTCCTTTTTTTTAACGAAAATCTCTACCCAGAGGCAGCAGAAGCATTTGAACAGGCGGTTACCATAAACCCTTACTACTACGATGCCCTTTACAATCTGCACGATGCCTACGAAGAACTGGGAAACACTGTTGGCATGCAGGAATGTTCCCGACGGATGAAGTTGATTAAAGAGAAAAACTGATGAAAGAAAACTGCATTGTAACTAGCATTCAGAATTCACAAATAACAGTAAGCCCACTTTCGCTAGAAGCATGCGCATCATGCACTGCCGACTGTAGCCACAAAGGCACTGAGTTTACAGTAGTAAATCCGCATAGGCTTGAAGTAAAGGTTGGCTCTGTGGTAAAGATAGACAGCTCCCGCAAGGCACAAGCTTTGCAGGGAATAGTTTCGCTTTTAATTCCCTTTGTGGCGGCGGTTACACTATGGTTCTGTGCGTCATTTATTGCAGGCATTTTTGGCATTCCTGCCAGCGAAGGATGGAAGGCCGCATGCACACTAACAGGACTCTTTGTTTCGGCAGCCCTAGTCCTTCTTGTAACCCGAACCCATCCCCTACCCGGCATTCCCCAAATAGTGGAACTTGTACAGTAAAACATACAAGCATTCTGGCAGGGGATTTGCGCAAGGTGACGCAATTTGCTATAATTTTCCATCATGAGTAAGTACATTCTAGTTACCAGTGGAGTTTGCTCAAGTCTTGGCAAGGGAGTTGCATCTAGCACAATCGGAAGCCTCCTTGAATGCAGCGGTCTTAAAATCGCAATGATAAAGTGCGATCCCTACATCAATGTAAACGCCGGAAACATAAGTCCCTATCAGCATGGCGAAGTGTATGTTACCGAAGACGGAGCCGAAACAGATCTGGACCTGGGAAACTTTAGTCGGTTTACCTCCGTAAACTTAAGTGACGAAAACTGCATTACAATCGGAAAAGTGTACGAAAATGTAATCCGCAACGAAAGAGCAGGACGATACAATGGCCGCACTGTTCAGGTAATTCCCCACATCACCGACGAAATAAAGCGGCGTCTGCGCAACATAGGAGACAAAACTCAGGCCGATGTTGTGGTAGTAGAAATAGGGGGAACCGTTGGCGACATAGAAGCAGTGCCCTACCTTGAAGCAGCCCGTCAGTTCATGCGCGAAATGGGAAAGGGAAACTCACTCTGCATCCACCTTACTCTTGTTCCTGTAATTACGGGCGGAGAATTAAAATCAAAGCCTACACAGCATTCAGTAAAGCAACTGCAGGAAATAGGAATTAGACCCGACATACTTCTTTGTCGCTGCGAAGTTCCCGTAGAAGAAGGCATGAAGAAAAAAATTGCCGCCTTCTGCAATGTGGCACAGGGAAGCGTCTTTACCTCGCCTGATGTAGAAAAATCAATTTACGAACTCCCCCTTATCTTCCACCAGCAAGGACTTGACGCAAAGATTCTTGAAAAGCTAGAGCTAGGAAACAGAAAAACAAATGTAAGCACTTGGGAAAAATTTCTGGACAGACTGAATCATCCTTCAAAAAAAGTTACCGTTGCAATGGTAGGCAAAAAAGATTATTTGGACGACTGCTACAAGTCAGTGCGTGAATCTCTTTTGCATGCGGCAGTTACTGGAAGCGATGCGGAACTCTGCGTAAAAAAAGTTGACTCCGAACTTCTAGAAAAAGAATCAGACATAGCACCCTACTTTGAAGGTGTAGACGGAATTGTAATTCCAGGAAACTACGGTCAGCGCGGATTTACAGGACTTTTAAAAACGGTAAAGTTTGCAAGAGAAAACAAAATCCCCTATTTAGGAATTGATTTAGGAATGCAACTTATGGCAATAGAAGCGGCACGAAGTCTCTGCGGATGGGAAGACGCCGACACTACAGAATTCATGCAGAATTCAAGCCACGCCGTAATCAGCCTGCCAGAAGAACAGTCTGGTTCAACTGCAGCCGCTGTAATGAAACTGGGAGCCTCTTCTTTAGACATTGAAAAAGGAACAAAACTAAACTCAATATATAAATCTCAACGGATTATAGAAAGGCATCGCTCAAAGTACACCTTTGACCGCCACTACGAAGCTGCCCTTGCAGAAAAAGGTCTTATTACCAGCGCATATTCCACTGGCGACAGGCAGACAGAAGCCTTTGAATGGAAAGACCATCCCTGGGGAATCGGAGTTCAGTATCATCCTGAATTTGTAAGCAGACCTTCTGCGCCACATCCGCTGTTCAAGGCGTTCATAGAAGAAGCCCTAAAAAAATGAAAAAGAAGCACACCGAAGCCGGCATAGTAATTTTGTTCGCGCTTATGACAGGTTCATGCACCCTGCATTACGGTGAGCAGCAGAGGACAGAAGACAAATATCCCGAACTAACTTTTTCAAATGTAACTGTAACCCGTTACGAAGACGCTAGTGAAACCATGCAGATAAAGGCGGCAGTTCTTGAGCAGTACAAGAACCAGTCTCTCTATGCAAGAGAGGCGAAATTTAAAATTTGGAACGAAGACAAGGAACTAGAAACAGAAGGCTCTTGCACCCTGCTTGGCATAGACACCGAAAACGAAATCTATTCCATGTTCAACTCAATAAGAGTAAAGACGCTAAAACAGGACATGGAACTTTATGCCGAAAACTTAATGTGGAACGCAAAGACGGAACAGCTTATTTCTGGAAAGAATGATTTGGTAAGCATAAAGCAAGACGGAGTAAGCATTTCTGGCACAGGATTTTCTGCAAGCGGAATAAGCAAAAATTTTTCGTTTACTGGAGCAGTGACTGGAACAGTTCAAAATGACGAAGGAGGTGAAAAATGAAAGCAGTAAAAATCAGCAGGACACTTTTTATTCTGACTGCACTCCTTGCATTTTGCCGACCAATCTGCATCTACGGGGAAACAATTACTTTTTCTGCAGATAGCATGACGGGTAACGCCTCTGACACAAACACAAAAACAGTACTAAGGGGAAACGCCCACATAGTAACAGAAACTCTTGAACTTACCGCCGACAAAATAGAACTTTCTGGAGAAGACTTTCGCTTTATAAAGGCTGAAGGAAACATCCGCGGAAAAAACACCGAAAGCGGACTAGACTTTACCTGCCAGAAACTTACCTATGACCGCACGACAAAAGTTGCAACTTTGGAAGAAAGCGTTTCTCTTGACGACACCGAAAACGGAGTTAACGCAAGAGCAGAAAGAATTGAATATGACGACAAGTCTCATGTTGCCGTCATGCAAATTGCTATAACACTTACGCAAAAAGACAACACATGCACAGCCTCTTATGCGCTTTACGAAAAGGATTCACAGTTTCTTACCCTACAGGGAAATCCGCAAGTAGTACAGGGAACAGACACATTCCGCGCCCAGCAGATAACCCTGAATCTTGACACTCAGGAAATTACTTTGGACGGACGGGTAAGAGGTTCGGTAACGGTTACGCAAAAAAAGGAGGGAACAGAATGACGGAACACACTCTGCGCATTGCATCCCTTTACAAAAACTTTGGAAAGAAAAAAGTAGTTCAGGGAATTGACTTTAAAATGCACACCGGAGAAATCCTTGGACTTTTGGGACCAAACGGTTCGGGAAAGACGACAACCTTTTACATGATAGTAGGATTCCACAAACCTACAAGCGGAGAAGTTTTTCTTGACGAGGAACGCATTACCACACTGCCCATGTACAAAAGGGCAAGGCTTGGCATTTCGTATCTGCCACAGGAACCTTCCGTATTTAGAAAGCTGACTGTAGAAGAAAACATTTGGTCAATCATAGAAACAAGGAAAGACCTTGATGACGCACACAAGAAAAAACTTCTTGAAGAACTTATAGAAGAATTTTCTATAGGCCGCATAAGAAAGCAGGAAGCCTACACCCTAAGCGGAGGAGAACGCCGTCGTACCGAAATAGCACGCTCCCTTGCCATAGAACCCCACTTTCTGCTATTGGACGAACCCTTTGCTGGAATAGACCCCATTGCAGTTGCAGATATTAAGGCAATGATAAAACAACTTGCTTCTAAGGGAATAGGTATTCTGATTACCGACCACAATGTGCGCGACACTCTTGAAATTACAGAACGCTCCATAATTATTTCAACCGGACAGATTGTTATTTCTGGCACTCGTCAGGAAATTCTCGACTCCCCCCTTGCCAGAGAGATTTATCTAGGAAAAGACTTTTCAATGTGACTGTTTGCAGACTGGTGCTTCTTTGCGTAAGAGGGCCGCAAACAAAAAAGCCATCCTGCGTGAGGATGGCTTTGCAATACTGTGAGTATTGTTGGAATTACTCGGCTGCAGGAGCTTCTGCCGCTGCGGCTGGAGCAGATGCCTTGGCAACCTTAGCATCTGCGCGTGCCTTGTTCTTCAAGTGGGCCTTGCAGAACTTGCAAACTTTAACTTTCTTGCCGTCAACTTCCTGCTCATAAAGAGTCTTAATCTGACCTGCACCACAAATTGCGCAAGTGCCGCGTCCGTGATTAGGCTCTTTGCGGATTCCTGTTCCACGATGTGACTTAGACATAGCTTACTCCTTTTTGGCCTCAGTCTTTTTGGCATCGGCTTTCTTTGAGTCAGCCTTTGCAGACTTCTTAGCAGGTTTCTCGTTCTGATCTTCAGAATCGGGAAGTTTGTAGTCAACAAGCTCAAGGATTACTACATCTGCAGCGTCTCCCTGGCGGAATCCCATTTTAAGGACTCTTGTGTATCCACCATTGCGATCCTTCATGCGAGGACCAATATCGGTGAACAGCTTGTTAAGAATTTTTTCGTCTGCAATATATTTTGCAGCAATACGGCGGTTGTGCACGGTATCAACCTTTGCACGGGTAATAAGTTTTTCCGCTGCCTTACGAACTTCAAGGGCCTTTGCCTTTGTTGTAGTTACACGCTCATAACGGAAAAGAGATGTAACCATATTGCGTGACATAGCACGGCGGTGGGCAGAAGTACGTGAAAGCGGATTAAATCCAGTCATGTGGTTCATTCGTTGTCATCCTTATCTGTACGCAAGTTGACATCCTTAAGATGGCTGTAATCAGTCATACCAAGTGTCAAGCCATGTTCTTCAAGCTTCTGCTTGATTTCTTCAAGGCTCTTCTTACCAAAGTTGCGTGTCTTGGTGATGTCGTCTTCCGTTTTCTTTGTTAATTCGCCAATAGTGCGAATGTTAGCATTTTTAAGGCAGTTTGATGAGCGAACGGAAAGTTCAAGCTCTTCCACCGGAGTGTTAAGCAACTTTCTTACAACTTCATCGCCTTCGTCCAATTCTTCTCCAGAGGCATAGTCGCTCTCGTTAAAGTTCACAAAGATAGCAAAATAGTCTTTTGCAATTTTTGCGGCTTCGGCAAGTGCGTCATCTGGCTGAATTGTTCCATCAGTCCAAACCTCAAGGATAAGTTTGTCGTAATCATTACGCTGTCCTACGCGGCAAGGTTCAATAGAATATTTAACCTTTGGCACAGGAGAGAAGATGCAGTCCATGGGAAGCGTACCAACAACATCGATATAGCGTTCGTTCACTTCTGCAGGAACATAACCCCTTCCCAAATCAACCTGAACCTCTATCTCAAGATGAGCATTATTCATCATGGTAAAGATTTCCTGACCCTTTGTCAGAATTTCAAGCTGACCCGGTTTTTCAAAGTCGTCACTCTTTACAGTGCCTGGTCCTTTGAATTCGAAGAGAATTGTATCCTGTTCAATATCGTGAGGCAAGCGCAAACGAATTTGTTTTAAGCTATTCATTACCTCAAGCGTATCTTCGCTGATGTTTGGAATCGCATCAAATTCACTTGAAATAACATGAGGAACGCCGTCTGCATCATACGATGTAATGCGAACTGAAGAAATGGCGTATCCCTGAATGGAAGAAAGTAATACACGGCGCAATGTGTTGCCCACGGTAGTACCAAATCCCGGTTCAAATGGATAAGCCGTAAACTTTCCGTAGTTCGGGTTTGTCTCGAGATGCTCAAATGTAATGCCTTTGGGTTTCTTAAAACCTTTTAGCAGATTTTTGCGAGCCATCGGAACTCCTTTCGTTTTAGATATTTTGCAAATCTAGAAGCAAACGCTCCTAGAACACTCATTTTTGCCAGTTTGGCAATTCTACATGCGGCGTGTCTTGCGAGGACGGCATCCATTGTGGGGAATTGGGGTAACATCAGAAATTGACTTTACCTTAAGTCCCAAAGAACCCAAAACACGGATTGCGTTTTCGCGTCCAATTCCAGGTCCCTTTACAAAGACATGCACTTCGCGCAAGCCATAGCTCGCTGCCTTCTGAACAGCTGACTCGGCAACTGTCTGAGCGGCAAACGGAGTTGATTTTTTTGCTCCGCGGAATCCCAGCCCACCTGAAGAAGCCCAGCTAATAGCATTGCCCTTAAGGTCGGTAATTGTAACAATTGTGTTGTTGAAGGTAGCCTGAATGTAGACATTTCCTTCATAAACACTCTTTTTCTCTTTTCTCTTAGTCTTTTTAGCGGTCGCCATTCTTTATCCTCCGTTAGGCCTTCTTCTTGTTGGCAACGGTCTTTTTCTTACCCTTGCGAGTACGAGAATTTGTGCGAGTACGCTGACCACGCACAGGCAGACCCTTGCGATGGCGTAGACCACGATAACTTCCAATGTCGATAAGGCGCTTAATGTTCAAACCAATTTCTGAGCGCAGGCGTCCTTCGGTCTTGTAATTGTCATCGATTGCTTTGCGCAACTGAGCCAGTTCATCTTCCGACAAATCATTCATCATCCGGTTGGGATCAATTTTTGTAATCTCGCACAGATGATTTGCAGCTGAACGACCAATACCGTAAATATATGTAAGAGATATATTTACATGTTTGTTAGGGAGGTCAACTCCTGCAATACGTGCCATCTTGTCTCCTTAACCCTGTCTCTGCTTGTGCTTAGGGTTGTCACAGATAATGCGGACAATGCCGTTTCTCTTGATAACCTTACACTTGCTGCAGATGGGCTTTACGCTTGTTCGTACTTTCATAAAAGTCCCCTTGGGAACAAAGTCCCTTAAGTTATGGTTCTACTTGCGCTGAATCATGGCAGTTCGAAGCGAAACGGTCGCCATGAACTACAACCCAACGCAACTCCAGTAACGGAGCAGTGCAAAAGTATACCATAAATTGCACATCTTAATCTAGCCCCCAGCTGCAAATTCTTAAAGATTTTGCAGCCAAAAGCCAGATTTTTCCGCAGAAATTACAGGCTCCGCGGCTTAAGTCCCTTCTTTGTAAATCCATCGTGATGATGCATTTTAAGGAGAGCCTCAACCTGTGCCATTGTATCAAGGTCAACGCCAACCAGAATCAAGAGTGAAGTGCCGCCCATCAATGCTGCCACTGACTGGGGGAACTTGAACACTGCCTGAATGATGCTCGGTAACACAGCAATAACCGCCAGATACAAAGAGCCGGGAAGAATCAGACGATTCAATACCCTCTGAAGATATTCCTCAGTCTTGTCAGTTCTGATTCCAGGAATGGAACCGCCGTTTTCACGGATATTCTTTGCAATCTCTGTGGGGTTCAGGGTTACCTGTGTGTAGAAGTAGGCAAAGAATATAATCAACAAAACTTGAATGATGTTGTACCACAATCCGCCGTATGTAAGGAAGTTGGCCAGTTTCTGAATCCAAGTTGCCTTACCGCTAAGGGCGTTTGCCAAAAGCGACGGGAAAGTTAAGAATGCAGAAGCAAAGATGATTGGAATAACTCCCGACGGATTGATTTTGAATGGTATGTAGGTGTTCTGTCCGCCGTACATTTTGCGTCCAACAACACGCTTTGCATAGTGAACGGGAATCTTGCGCTCACCAGACTGCTCGTATACAACCAGAGCAATGATGACCACAAAGAGCAGAACTGCCACGATTGCGAATACCGGGTTGATTGTGCCGGATGAAACTCCGTTCCACAACTCCCACAGTGCGCTTGGAAGACGGGCAACAATACCTGCAAAGATGAGCATGGAAATACCGTTGCCAATTCCTCTAGCTGTGATCTGGTCGCCCAGCCACACAGTTATCATGGAGCCAGTTGTTACCGTTAAGATAGCAAGGAATTTGAAATAAAACCTGTTTGCAAAGATGATTGTTCCTGGAACAGCGTTGTTAATGGAGTCAGCATAAACAGTAATTGCATATCCCTGAATAAGACAGACTAAAATCGTTCCTACTCTGGTCCACATCTGTACTTTCTGCTGACCGCCCTCTTCCTGAGCCATTCTCTTTAAAGAAGGGAAAATCACCAATGCAAGCTGAAGGATAATCTGTGTAGAAATGTAAGGCATTACACCCAACATGAATACAGAGAATTTTTCAAATGCACCACCGGCAAAGAAGTCCATGTAACTGGCAAACGCACTTTCGGCACTGTTAGCAAAACTGTCAAAGTACTGCAAGAGAAGAGTTGCGTTAATGCCAGGTACGGTAAGAACGCAGCCCAGTCTGAATACAGCGAGAATCAGTAAGGTAAAGAAAACGCGGTCGCGAAGTTCCTTTACCTTAAACATGTTTACAAAAGCATTGCTTGCCATGGAGTCACTCCGTTATTTTTTTTCTGCAGGAACAGTAACTGAACCGCCAGCCTTTTCAATTTTTGCTTTGGCTGAGGCAGAAACTTTATCAACGGAAACAGTAAGCTTCTTTGTGATGTCTCCATCGCCAAGAACCTTAACCAGCTTGTCCGACTTTGAAATCAAGTTCTTTGCTACAAGAGAAGTCTTGTCTACGGTTTCTCCGTCTGCATACTTTGCTTCAAGGTCGCGAAGGTTTACAAGTGCATACTCTACTTTGAAAGCAGCATTTGAAAAACCACGGCGAGCAATACGGCGATACAAAGGCATCTGGCCGCCTTCAAATCCAATGTATGGTGAAGGTGTACCAGAGCGTGACTGAGCGCCCTTGTTACCCTTTCCGGCTGTTGTGCCAAGTCCAGAAGAAGAACCGCGTCCTACACGCTTAGGCTTTTTGTTTGCACCACAGGGTGCGTTCAGAATAAGTTCTGACATTAGTCAATCTCCTCGCATTTCACTAAGTGTGAAACATTTGCGACCATTCCGCGGATTGCAGGTGTGTCGTTATGCTCCACTACGGAGTTTATTTTTTTAAGTCCAAGACTGCGTACGGTCGCCTTCTTGTCAGGCTTCTGACCGATAACGCTTTTAACCAATTCGATGCGTAATTTCTTTGCCATAATTAGCCCCACATCTCTTGAAGAGTCTTGCCACGGTTCTGAGCCACAGCGCGGGCATTCATCATCTTTGTAACTGCGTCAAATGTTGCGCGAACTACATTTACAGATGTGCGTGAGCCCTGAGACTTAGAAATAACATCAGTAATTCCGGCTGCATCCATTACAGCGCGAACCGGACCGCCAGCCTTAACACCAGTACCTGGGCATGCAGGCTTGAGCAGAACTGAAGAACTCTTGTATGTTCCAACAACTTCGTGAGGAATAGTTCCGTTCTTAACGGGTACAAATGTAAGATTTGCACGAGCCTTTTCCAAGCTCTTCCTGATTGCCTCAGTTACATCGTTTGCCTTACCAAAACCGAATCCGATTCTGCCCTTCTGGTCACCTACAACAGTAAGTGCAGAGAAAGACATGCGGCGTCCGCCCTTTACAGTCTTTGAAGTGCGGTTCAGTTTTACGAGCTTTTCAATAAACTCGTCGGAAGGTTTTCTTTCTGTATGTTTCTGGTCTTTCTGATCCATGAACAACTCCTAGAATTCAATCCCGGCTTTACGGGTTGCATCTGCAAGTGCCTTGACCACGCCATGATACAGATAACCGTTGCGGTCAAACACTACTTTTGTAATGTTCTTATCCTTAAGGCGTGCACCCAAAGCTTCGCCGATTTTTTCTGCGCTTGCAATGTTTGCCTTAAGGCCAATAAATTCTTTTTCAAGTGTAGAAATTGAAGCCAAAGTGTGTCCCTTGTCATCATCTACAACCTGAGCGTACAAGTTTCGTCCGCTTTTGAACACCGTCAGACGAGGGCGTTCAGCAGTGCCGTAAATGGACTTGCGGATATGAATCTTTCTGTGCAGGCGTTTGCGCTGCTTGTCAGTCATTTTTCTTAACATTTCAATCCACCTTATTTTACGCCAGTCTTACCGACTTTTCGTCTGATAACTTCATCATCGTAACGAATACCCTTACCCTTGTAAGGTTCAGGTCCACGAAGCTTACGAATCTGAGCGCTGAATTCACCAACCTTCTGCTTGTCAATTCCAGTAATTGTAATCTTTCCGTTCTGGTCAACTGTAACAGTAAGACCTTCAGGAATGATTGCAATAAATTCGTTTGAGTAGCCAAGGTTCATTACAAGCTCCTTGCCCTTAACTTCGGCGCGGTAACCGACACCAGTAATTATGAGCGAGCGTGTAAATCCGTTTGAAACACCCTGAACCATGTTGTTAATAAGGTTGCGATACAGACCGTGAGCGGCACTTGCAGCCTTAGATTCGGATGTTGGAGTTACAGTAACTTCTGTTCCTTTTACTTCTACTTTTACAAGGTCAGTGTAATTCTGCTTAAGTTCTCCCTTTGGTCCCTTAACAGTAATTACATTGTTTGCAGCAGAAACAGTTACACCTGCAGGAACAGTAACAGGAAGTTTACCTACTTTAGATGCCATAAGTTCCTCCCATTACCATACAGTGCAAATCAACTCGCCGCCAACCTGTTTTTCGGTTGCCTTTTTGCCAGTTGTAACACCCGTAGATGTTGAAACAATCAATGTACCGTATCCGTTGTAAACGCGCGGTAATTCCTTATAACCTGAGTAAACACGGCGGCCTGGTTTGGAAATCTTTTTCATTCCGTGAATAACCGGCATGTTTGCGTCATCATATTTTATGAAAATGCGGATAATGTTGTGAGCATCGTCATCCTGAATTTTCTTGAAGTTCTTGATGTAACCTTCAGTCTTCAGGATTTTGACTATTTCTAACTTCATTTTTGAAGCAGGAACATCAACTTTTTCGTGACCGGCTCTTGCCGCATTCTGGACTTTTGAAAGCATATCTGCGATTGGGTCTGAAGCTGCCATTCTATTCTCCTGTCACTCTACCAACTTGACTTAGTGACGCCCGGTAAAAGGCCTTCACTAGCTAACTTGCGGAAACAAATGCGGCAAATCTTGTACTTGCGCAAATATCCATGGGGGCGTCCGCACAACTCGCATCTGTTGTACCTGCGTGTGCTGTACTTAGGAGTTCTTTTGGACTTGATAATCATTGATTTCTTAGCCATGACTACTTCCTTACTTCCTGAACGGCATATTGAACTTGGTAAGCAAAGCCCGTGCCTCAGCGTCAGTGCGAGCTGTTGTTACGATACTGATATTCATACCGGCAATCTTTACGATTTTGTCGAAGTCAATTTCCGGGAAGATAATCTGTTCCGTAATACCAAGAGAGAAGTTTCCGTGTCCGTCAAAGCCAGTAGCCTTGATTCCGCGGAAATCCTTAACGCGAGGGAGCGCAACATTAACAAGACGATCAAGGAACTCGTACATACGAGCACCACGAAGTGTTACCATTGCTCCAATTTCATTGCCTTCACGAAGCTTGAAGTTTGCAATACTTTTCTTAGCCTTTGTCTTAACAGCCTTCTGACCGGTAATTTGAGTAAGATCTGTAACTGCAGCATCAAGAAGTTTCTTATTCGTGAGAGCTTCGCCAACACCCATGCTTACAACGATTTTTTCCAGTTTAGGAATCTGCATTGTGGATGTGTATCCCATCTCTTTGAAGAGTTCGGGAGCGATTGTTTCCTTATAGACTTTCTTAAGCCGTGGTTCGTAATTTTCCATTACAGTGCTTCTCCACACTTGCGGCAAACGCGAATCTTCTTGTCGCCGTCAAGTTTATATCCTACTTTCACAGGGCGTCCACATTTCTTGCAGACGAGACCTACATTTGAAATATCCAGAGGTGCTTCTACTTCAGCGATTCCGCCTGCATCCTGCTGGCTTCTCCTTTTAATAGCCTTCTTAACAAGGTTTGCACCGCCAACGATTACGCGAACATGTCCGTTTTTTTCGAACACGCGCACTACTGTTCCGCGCTTACCTTTGTCTTTTCCGGCAAGGATTTCTACATTGTCATCTTTATGAATCTTATGTTTCTGCTGCATAGTGATTCACAACTCCTTACAGTACTTCCGGAGCGAGTGAGATGATTTTCATAAAATCCTTATCACGCAACTCGCGGGCTACTGGTCCAAAAATGCGCTTTCCCTTAGGGTTCTTGTCTGCGTCAACGATAACACATGCGTTATCATCAAAGCGGATGTAAGTTCCGTCTGGGCGGCGGTATTCTTTCGCAACACGAACGATTACAGCCTTCTGCACTGAACCTTCTTTGATTGTAGATGTGGGGATTGCTTCCTTCACAGCTACCACTACAATGTCACCAATACCTGCATAACGGCGGTGTGTTCCACCAAGTACCTTAATGCACTGAACCATCTTGGCTCCGGAGTTATCGGCAACGACCAGATTTGACTGCATCTGAATCATATTCTAAACTCCTTACTTAGCGCGTTCGACAACTGTGTCGAGACGCCAGCACTTATCCTTACTGATAGGTGCACATTCTACGATACGAACGGTGTCACCAATATGTGCATCGTTGTTTTCGTCGTGAGCCTTGCATTTCTTGGTCCGCGTAACATATTTCTTGTAAAGGCGGTCCATCTTTTTTGTATTGATTGAAACGACAATGGTTTTATCCATTTTGTCGCTGGTAACAATACCTACGAATGCACGCTTTCTGCCCTTCTTTTGAACGTTCTGTTCTTCCACGGTCAGCTCCTACTTATTTTGCAGAAATTGCTTCACGAGCAGCATTACGGAACTTTGCCAAATCCTGCTGGTGAATGAGCGTATTCAGGCGGGCAATTTCGCGACGCATGGTACGCTTCTGCATGGGGTTATCTACATGACCGATCACCATCTGGAAGCGAAGGTCCATGTACTTCTTCTTAAGGTCATCACGCTTGGCTACGAGTTCAGCGTAAGAAAGTTCTTTTTCATTCTTTTTCTTGTCTGCCATTTCTTACTCCTTACTCCACCGTTGGGCGGAATGCTACCTTTGTCTTAATTGGAAGTTTGCTTGCTGCAAGGTGAAGTGCCTTTTCGGCAATTGCCTTGTCAACTCCGCCAACTTCAAACAGAATCATTCCAGGCTTAATTGATGCCGCCCAGAATTCCGGTGCGCCTTTACCCTTACCCATACGAGTTTCGGCAGGCTTCTTGGAAATAGGCTTATCCGGGAAAACACGGGTCCAAATATTACCCTTGCGGTCCATGCAGCGGTTAATTGCAACACGGGCAGCTTCGATGTGCTTTGCGGCAAGCCACACAGGCTCCATAGCAACAAGAGCCAAATCTCCAAAGTCGATTGTATTATCGCGGGTTGCGCAGCCTTTAATTTTACCGCGCTGAACCTTGCGGTGAGCAACTCTTTTAGGACTAAGCATTTTCTACTTTTCCTCCCTCGGATTTTGAAGGGCGGGCCTTGCGGTCAGAACCAGAGCGGTTTGAACGGGGCTTTCTTACCAGTTCACCTGCATCATCATTCTGCTCATGGCCGTAATTCATACCATTGTAAACCCACACTTTTACACCGATTTTACCGTATGTCGTAAGTGCTTCATAGAAACCGTAGTCAATGTCTGCGCGCAGAGTATGCAGAGGAACGCGTCCCTCCTTATGCTCTTCTGAACGGCTCATATCTGCTCCGCCAAGACGACCAGACAGACGGATTTTGATTCCCTGTGCACCAGCCTTCATTGCATTGCTTGAAGCCTGTTTAAGTGCCTTACGGAATGATCCGCGACCTGCGAGCTGGCGTGCAATGTTCTGTGCGATAAGAGAAGCATTAATTTCGGCGCGTTTAACTTCCTTAATTTTAATCTGAACCTTTTTGGTCAGCTGCTTCTGAATATCTGCACTTACCTTTTCGATAGTTGCACCCTTCGCACCAATAATCACACCTGGGCGTGCCGTATGAATTACGATTGTAACACGCTGGGGGTGACGAACGATTTCGATTTCTGCAATGTCCGCATTTTTGCATTCCGGAAGTTCACTTACCATCTTGCGGATTTTCATGTCTTCCAGGAACAGGTCTGCATACTCACGGGGGGCTGCATACCAACGGGACTGCCATGTCTTGTTAATACCAAGACGCAAACCAATAGGACTTACTTTCTGACCCATTTACTTACCCGCCTTTTCGTCAACTACGACAGTGATATGGCACATGCGCTTTAAGAGCTGATCAGCACGTCCGCGACCGCGGAACCACACTCTCTTAAGACGAGGACCTTCATCGATGCGAATTTCCTTTACATACAGCATATCTTCATCAAGTTTTGAGTTTGCCTGAAGCGCATTTGCAACAGCAGACTTGAGGGTTCCGTCAATAAGACGAGCGCCTTTCTGAGGCATATTCTCAAGAATAGCAAGAGCTTCTGTTGCTGACTTGCGCTTAATTACATTCGCCACAGGGCGAACTTTTGTCGGTGATGCAATAAGGAATTTTGTAACGGCTCTGTAGCCTTCCTTTGCAGGATTGTTTGCATTCTTTGTTCTAGCCATTTCTTCCTTCCTTATTTCTTAGCGGCCTTATCGCCACCATGGCCCTTGAATGTACGGGTTGCAGCAAACTCGCCAAGCTTGTGGCCTACCAAGTTTTCTGTAACATACACAGGAATCCATGTCTTACCGTTATGCACAGAGATGGTGTTTCCAACCATTTCTGGGATGATTGTAGAGCAGCGAGAATAAGTCTTAATAATTTTCTTATCTGCGGCTGTTGCTTTGTTCATTTCGGCAACCTTTTTGTAGAGTGATTTTTCTACAAAAGGACCTTTTTTAACAGATCTTGACACTTTTAACTCCTACCCTACTTCTTGCGACGGCTGATAATAAAACGACTTGAAGTCTTTCTCTTGTTACGGGTTTTGTAACCACGACAAGGCTGTCCCCAAGGAGTAACTGGTTGATGACCTTTACCTGCACCTTCACCACCACCAAGGGGATGATCAACAGGGTTCATTGCCATACCGCGAACAGTAGGACGCACACCACGCCAGCGGCTGCGACCTGCCTTACCAAGTTTAGTGTTCATGCGGTCTTCGTTACCAACAATACCAATTGTTGCATAGCACTTTCCGTTAATGCGGCGAAGTTCGCTAGAAGGAAGACGGATTGTAACATACTCGCCTTCTTTAGCAGCAACAAGGGCGCCTGCACCAGCCGAACGAACAAGCTGTCCGCCACGACCAAGCTGAAGCTCAATGTTGTGAACTGTAAAACCTACTGGAATTGCAGAAAGCGGAAGTGCATTACCAACTGTTGGAAGTGCATTTTCGCCAGACATAACTTTCTGACCAACGGTAAGACCCTTAGGTGCAATAATGTAGCGCTTTTCTCCGTCTGCATAGGCAATCAGAGCAATATCTGCACTGCGGTACGGATCGTACTCTATGGACTTTACAGTTCCAGGAATACCGTGCTTATTGCGCTTAAAGTCAATCTCGCGGTACTTTCTCTTATGACCGCCACCCTGGTGACGCACAGAAATGCGTCCGCCGGCTCCACGACCTGCCTTTCTTATGCGGCCATGGGTAAGGCTTTTTTCGGGTTTATCGGCTGTAATTGCATCGCGTACCAAGTCAACGCGATTGCGAGTTCCCTTTGAATAGGGCTTAAATATTTTAAGAGCCATATGGTTCCCCTTACTTCCTTTTCAAAGGCTTAAGCGCCTTCGAACACCTTTATTGTTTCGCCAGGTGCAAGTTTTACGATAGCCTTTTTGTAGCTTGCTGTTTTACCAGGTCTGCCGCGAAGGCGTTTTTCCTTGCCCCCTACATTCATAGTTGTGCAGTCAATAACCTTTACATTAAAAAGTCTGCGCACAGCTTCCTTGATCTGAAATTTTGTAGCGTCCCTGCTTACAACGAACGTATACTTGTTCTGTTCGCGAAGGGCTGTCGCCTTTTCAGAAAGCACCGGTTTGATAAGAACATCTTCGTAGTTCATTATTCAGCCTCCACTTTCGCATAAAATTCAGACAGATTCTTTGCTGCACCTTCAAGAAGAATCACCTTGCGGGCGTAGAACAAGTCATGTGCGCGCAGGCGGTTGTATGACAGGAAGTGCACATTGCGAAGGTTGCGGCCAGCCTGCTTAAGCAGCTTGTCGTCATCCTTAAGAAGAATAACCGTGCGGGTCTCTTTTGCAACATCAGCAGCCTTGTCTGCCTGTGTAAGGTTTGTAAGGATTTTTACCAAATCCTTAGTCTTTCCGCTTTCTACGGTAAAGTCCTCAACAACAGTAAGAGTGTCGTCCTGAGCCTTCATGCTAAGGATAGACTTCATTGCAAGGCGCTTTGCCTTTTTAGGCATGTAGAAGCTGTAATCACGGGGCTTGGGTCCAAAAATTGTACCGCCTCCCACAGTGATTGGTGACTTCTTGTCACCACGGCGAGCGTTACCAGTTCCCTTCTGTTTGTAAGGTTTGGCATTAGAACCATGAACTTCGGCACGCGTCTTCGTGCTGGCTGTTCCAACACGCATATTTGCCAATTCGTTTGTGATGGCGTAGTAGATAACATCCTCGTTCACAGGAAGACCGAAAATTTTATCGTCAAGGTTAATTGTCCTTACTTCTTTGCCATCGATTGAATAGACTTTCTTTTCCATACTATTCCTCGACCTTATTTCTTAACCGCTGCCCTAACGATGAGGGTGCAATCTTTTACGCCGGGAACTGCACCGCGTACCATCAGAACATTGAGCTCAGGGTCTACTTTAACAACCTTGAGATTCTGCACTGTAACGCGTTCAAAACCCATGTGACCAGGCATTTTTACGCCTTTAAGTGTGTGTCCCGGAGTTGTACAAGCACCGGTACCACCTGCCTCACGATGGAATTTAGAACCATGAGTTGCGCGTCCACCATGGAAACCCCAACGCTTCATAACGCCCTGAAAGCCCTTTCCCTTGGAAGTGGCAGTAACGTCAATAAAGCGGATTCCGTTGAACAGCTCAACGCCAATCTGATCACCCACTTTTACTTCGCCTTCAAAATCGCGGAATTCCTTGAGGTGGCGTTTGGGTGTGATGTTTTCAGGAAACTGACCAGCATACGCTTTTGTAGTCTTAAAAGTACCGTCCTTTTTCTTTTTCAAGTCATCAAGGCCGAGTACGACTGCATTGTAGCCGCATTTTTCCTCAGTTTTTGTAGCAATGACAGTGTTAGGTTCGACGCGGATCACGGTTACTGGTGTCAGGTTTCCGTTTTCGTCAAACACCTGGGTCATTCCCACTTTTTTTGCTATCAGACCTTTCATCTGAATACTCCTTACATAGAACGCACTTTGCATTCCTCGGCCGCCATCCCCGATCCAAGGGGACCGTTACCGTTTTATTAAAGTAGCTTATGCTACTTGAAGCAGTCTTTACTTACTGCTTAATTTCTACAGCAACACCTGCAGGAAGCTCCAGCTTCATAAGAGATTCCATAACCTCTGTGCTGGGGTCTAAAATGTCAATAAGGCGCTTGTGTGTGCGCATTTCAAACTGTTCGCGAGACTTCTTGTTTACGAAAACTGAACGAAGAACAGTTACCTTATTAACTCTAGTTGGAAGGGGGATTGGTCCTGAAACCTTTGCGCCAGCCTTCTGAACCTGCTGCACGATGTCTTTTGCACTCTGATCGATAAGCGCTACGTCGAAAGCACGGAGGCTTACACGAATCTTGCCGTCTGCCATTACTATACTCCTAAAAACGGACCGGAAAAGTCCGGTCCATTTATCAAAAACTATTCAATAACCTTTGTTACCTGTCCTGAAGCGATTGTGTGACCGCCTTCACGGATAGCAAGCTTAAGTCCCTGATCCATAGCAATGGGGTGGATGAGCTCAGCGATAATCTTTACGTTATCACCAGGTTTTACCATGTCAACACCAGCTTCAAGGTTTACAGTACCAGTGATGTCTGTTGTGCGGAAGTAGAACTGTGGGCGATATCCAGAGAAGAACGGGCTGTGGCGTCCGCCTTCTTCCTTTGAAAGAACATAAATCTGTGCTTCGAACTTTGTGTGGGGGTGAATGCTTCCAGGAGCAGAAAGAACCTGACCGCGGATAACATCTTTCTTTTCAACACCACGGAGCAGGATACCAGCGTTATCACCAGCCTGTCCTTCGTTAAGAGTCTTGTTGAACATTTCGATACCGGTAACAGTAGAAGAAGCTGTGGGGCGGATACCAACGATTTCAACAGGGTCACCCATGTGAACAACACCGCGCTCGATACGACCAGTAACAACTGTACCGCGTCCAGAGATTGTGAAGATGTCTTCGATAGGCATAAGGAATGGCTTCTGATCGTCGCGAACAGGATCATCAAACCATGTATCCATTGTAGCAAGAAGTTCTTCAATACACTTTGTGTTTTCAGGCTTGTCAGATTCGTTAAGAGCCTTGAAAGCTGATCCCTTAATTATTGGTGTGTCAGCAGAGAAGCCATAACCCTGGAGGGTATCCTTAACTTCCTCTTCTACCAGTTCGATAAGATCAGGATCGTCAACCAAGTCAACCTTGTTAAGGAATACGATGATCTTGGGAACGCCTACCTGGCGAGCGAGAAGCAAGTGCTCTTTTGTCTGAGGCATAACAGAGTCAGGTGCAGAAACAACCAGAATTGCACCATCCATCTGAGCAGCACCAGTGATCATGTTCTTAACATAGTCAGCATGTCCTGGGCAGTCAATGTGAGCATAGTGACGCTTGTCTGACTGATACTCAAGGTGGCGGCTGTTAATGGTGATACCACGAGCTTTCTCTTCTGGAGCGTTATCAATCTCGTCGTACTTGAGCAGCTTGTCACCGTACTTCTTTGCACAATAAGTTGTGATAGCTGCAGAAAGGGTAGTCTTACCGTGGTCAACGTGACCAATGGTACCAACATTCATGTGAGGTTTAGTTCTTTTGAACTCTTCCTTTGCCATGATTTTCTCCTTGCCTTGCAGGATTTCCTGCGGCGTATTATTTTAATGTGCTGCACTTTAAGCCAGAATACGGCACCGTCTGAAAGACTCGTGACGCATTCGCATACACACTTTTAACCAAACTAAAATGACAATAAGGAAACGGACTGGAAGCAGATGCATAAAACTCATGTTCAGCATCGCTCTGCTTCATACTGTACGAAGCAGTTGCCCGGTACCACCTATCGCCATCACCTACCGATGACCGGTCTGGCATCTCGGAACTTTGCCTTCTTCCTAGAAAGCCACCGAAACTCCAGTCTGCCTTTGCAAAAACCAGCTGCACCAACGGTACAACCAGACAAACGGGTGCAAGTCCCTGAAAGCCTTTGGGCCAACTTTACGGAACTTACCAGACAATTAAAAAACTGTCCGTCCGGCATATAAAAGAACCCGCCTGCAAAGCTACAGGCATAGTAGACAAGTTATATACTTTTTTAAAACAAATTGCAAGCGAATTTATGCTAAAAACTTGAAAATTCATGAAAATTTCGCAAAAAACAGCGCTAAACTTCCAGATTCTTCATAGTAACCTTAATCTCGTCCATTTCCTGCTCAAGGCGTTCGGCAGCCTCAGAAAGTGCCATCTGAACTTCCCTCATCTGAGAAATGCTGGTCATAAGGAGGGTACTTCCATCACTCTGCTTCTTAACCGCATCATGCACCAAATCTTCCTGAGTCTTAACCTTTGTAGAAAGAGAAACAATGGAATCAAATTCCCTAGAAACAACATTTGTCCGTTCGGAAATTTTATCTATAAGGCTCTTCATCTTTTTAAGAACCTCGTTTATAGACTGAGTTTCCTTACTTGAATTTTCGGCCAATTTTCTAATTTCGCTTGCAACAACAGCAAATCCTTTACCAGCATCGCCAGCGTGGGCGGCCTCAATAGCAGCATTCATGGAAAGAAGGTCAGTCTGCTTGGCTATAGAGTCAATCATGGTACTCATTTCAACCAAATCCCTAGAGCGCTGTTCCATGTCGGCAACTAGGTCAAACACCTGGTGCAGTCCGTTCTTACCCACGGATGTAGCCTTTTCCAAATCGTTAACAGACTTTACATTTGTATCGAGTATTCCATTAATTGAACTAATATTCTGGGAAAGTTCCTCTACCGCAGAAACAGAAGTAAGAACGCTCTTGTACATTTCTTCCGTAACACTTACAACCGAGCGCACATTTTTCTGAGAATCATCAATGCAAGAAAGGCTCTTGTCGGAAACCTTCTGGATTTTATGGTTAAGTTCTTCCTTAAACTCCTCGTTCATTTTGTGCATTACATAGTGATGACAGTGCTCCAACTTGTTAACACCGTTAAAAACCGCCTCGGCCATCTGATAGCAGGATTTGTATCCGCAGGCCTGACAGTTAAGGATATCCTTTTCGCTAGTCTTTCCAAGCTTTTTAAATATCTCCTGAACCTGAGCTTCTGTAGGATGCTTAATGCTTTCGTTTACCACCGCACTTCTGTCTTCGTACTTTCGCCTGTAGATGTCTTCCTTCCAGTAGCGGTCTATAGTTGCATCAAGTTTCTTAAGAGCTGTCTTTTGGGTTTTGGGATTGTCCAGCTTCCATTCTGAACTTCGCTCTTCCATGCGCTTTTCCACATAGCCTTCAAGTTCGTCCAGAGGCATCTTCTGATTTACAGTACCGGCACCACAGTTACAGCCCTTCTCGCAGTTAAGGCAGTCAATAAGCTGATAGACAGGAGTTTTTCCGTCCTTAATATCCTTGGCAAGATTTTCTAGGGAAACACTGATTAATTCCCCGCAAAAAACAGGAAATCTGTGGTATAATCG
>CALCRU010000077.1 GCA_937894335.1 uncultured Treponema sp.
GTCCTTAAAATCAGCCTAGTTAAAGTGTCCAATAATTGGGGTGCACTTCAAACAGCCGTCCTTTCTTTTCTGCTGACAGAAATTATTTTATGAGGAGACTTGCGTAAGCCTTGAGTGCTCCATCCATCTTTCCTGAAAGAACTGTCTTTGCAAGAACCTTTCCAAGCTGAACGCCTTCCTGATCAAAGCTGTTTACATTCCACAAAAATCCCTGGAACATTACCTTGTTTTCGTAGTGGGCAAGAAGAGCACCCAGTGTAGAAGGATTAAGTGTCTTTGCGTAAATGAGGCTTGAAGGCCTTTCTCCGCTGAATGCCTTGTTGGGATTCTTGTCTTCTTTTCCACATGCAAAGGCAATAATCTGTGCAGTTACATTAGCCGCAAGTTTTGTCTGGCTAGTTGAACCCTGAATGGTAACATCTTTTCCGCACTGATTCTTCTGGAAAGCAATGAACTGAAGAGGCACAACATTTGTTCCCTGATGCAGAAGCTGATAGAATGAATGCTGACCGTTTGTTCCGGGTTCGCCAAAAATTACGGGACCAGTTACATAGCTTATCTTTTTGCCAAAGCGGTTTACGCTCTTTCCGTTTGATTCCATGTCAAGCTGCTGAAGGTGAGCAGGGAATCTTGAAAGCGCCTGTGAGTAGGGGAGAATTGCTGTGCTGGGCATGTTAAGAACATTGCGCTCGTATACTCCAATTAAGGCATCCATAAGGGC
The DNA here is from genome assembly GCA_937894335.1 of uncultured Treponema sp. Classification (GTDB taxonomy): domain Bacteria; phylum Spirochaetota; class Spirochaetia; order Treponematales; family Treponemataceae; genus Treponema_D. Next base: position 722 of record CALCRU010000077.1, read on the forward strand.
AGGATTTTTTGCAATGTCCTTTTCCTTAGCCCTTGCGTCTTCTGCCGCTGCTCCTGCAAGAATGTCTGCAAATACTTCGGGAGTAAATGCAAGGCTGAGGATTGCTCCGCCTACAGCAGATGTTGAAGAATAACGGCCGCCAATAAAGTCGTCCATAAAGAATGCCGCCATGTAGTCTGGGCTTTTTGCAAGAGGACTTGTTTCGCTTGTTACGGCAATCATGTGCTTTGACGGATTAAGTCCTTCCTTCTTGATGTAGTTCTTTACAAATGATTCGTTTGTAAGGGTTTCCAAAGTGGTTCCGCTTTTTGACACCAAAATAAAAATGGTCTTTGCCACATCCAGAGAGTCAAGTACGGCTGCCGCATCATCAGGGTCTACATTTGAAATAAAGTGGGCGTTCATATTGAACTTTTTGTTTGCCTTTGCCCAGTTTTCAAGTGCAAGATACAGAGCCCTTGGTCCCAGGTCTGAACCTCCTATTCCAATCTGGCATACTGTCGTGTAGGCCTGTCCCTTTTCGTTTCTGATTGCACCAGAATGAACCTTGTCTGCAAATTCCTTTATGGCCTTGCGCTGAGCCTCGTAGAAAGTTCTTTTGTTTACACCGTTGTCGTTTACTGCATTTCCAAGCTGTCCGCGAGTAAGGTGGTGCAGAACCATGCGTTTTTCGCCAGTGTTTATTATGTCGCCGTTGTAGAGGGCTTCAAATTTTTCCAAAAGCTGTGCTTCTTTTGTAAGGGCCTTGAATGTGGCAAGAATGCTCTTGTCTACCTGCTTTGCCGCATAGTTATAAAAAAGTCCGTCATTGTCCCGACCCATGGGAATGGAAAAGTCGGTAACGCGTTTTGCACCGGACGCTCCGCTAAGAGCCTTTGCAATTGAAACGGGTTTCTTCGCTTCCTTGAGTTTCTTAAAACTGTCCAGAGTGTTCAAGTTTTTCCAAGAAATAGATGCCATAAGTGCCTCTTTATATTGATTTTCTTTAACGCCTCTGAGTATATCAGATGTGCGCTGTTTGTTCTATAGTACTCTCCCGTAAAATCATTTAGATTTCGATTTCGGGGATTTTTGCCTTTAGGATTGAAAGAAAGTTTTCTCCAGTAACGCCTTCCCTAAGGCATACAAAAATGCAGTTTTCTCCGGCGACTGTTCCCAAAATTTCGTCAAAGTTTAGGGCGTCTAGGGCGTTGGAAACCGCATCTGCATGTCCGCCAAATGTTTTTATGACCACAATGTTTCCGCTGTAGTCTATGCTTACATAGCCGCGAAGAATGTCCTGAATGTAAAGCTGTTCGTTTTCCCTACGCTCGTCTTCATCAGGCAGAATATAGACATAGCCCGACCTACCGTCGCTTACTTTGCCTACTTTAAGGAGTTTCAAATCCCGTGAAAGGGTGGCCTGGGTAACCTCAAAGCCTTCCTTCTGCAAAAGACCCAAAAGCTCTTCCTGGCTTTCTATGCGGTTTGTCTTGATGAGTTTTCTGACTGTCTTCAAGCGCAAAAGTTTCTCTTTCAATTTTGCCACCCAAGTGTAGATGCCCCTAGTATACAAAAAAATGTATATTTATACAAGTTAAGGGAGTTCAAAAATACATCCTTGTGTTTTTGAACTCGCGAGATTTTGCTTGCAAAATCTCGCTTACGATATGGTAAGAGTCTGACGCGACATCCCTGTCGCTTCCTTTTGATAGGGATTTTGAACTCGCTAGATTTTGTGAACAAAATCTAGCTTACAATTTATGGTAAGAATTTGCCACGACATCCTTGTCGCTTCCCCTTATTCTGCCAGTTCCCTGACCACTTGGGAGGCTATAAGAAGACCAGCTGCTGAGGGGGCGAAGGCTGTGCTTCCTGGGGCTGTTGAGTTTCCTTTCTTTTCGCTGCATTCCGTGGCTTTGGGAGCAAGGGGAGACTCTTTGGAATACACTACCTTTACATTCGTAAGACCACGCTTTTTGCATTCCTGTCGCATCACTCGGGCAAGGGGGCAGACTGAAGTTTCAGAAATGTCGGCCACAGAAAAAAGTTCCGGGTGAGTCTTGTTTCCTGCACCCATAGAAGAAATTATTGGAGTTCCTGCTTCTTTTGCCTGCATTATAAGCTGAATCTTTGCGCTTACCGTATCAACCGCATCAACTACATAGTCGTAGCAGGAAAAGTCAAACAGGCTTTTTGTTTCTTCAAGATAAAAGCATTTGTAGACTGTAACTTTTGCCTCAGGGTTTATGTCAAGAATTCGTTCCTTCATAACATCAACCTTGTAGCGTCCTATGGTGCTGTGAAGAGCTACTATCTGTCGGTTAAGGTTTGTAAGCGAAACACTATCGCTGTCTATAAGGTCAAGACTTCCAACTCCGCTTCGTGCAAGGGCTTCTGCAACATAGCCTCCAACTCCGCCTACGCCAAAAACTGCAACGCGTGAGGATTTTAGTTTTTTCATTGCGTCAGAACCAAACAGAAGTTCAGTTCTGGAAAATTCGTTCAGCATTTAAAACAACTCCACATAAGTTTTTCCCGTTCCGCCGTCTTCTGGTTTTGCAAAGTAAAAATTTTTTATTCCCTGAGCATGGGAAAGATAATCGTGAACCGCCTGCTGTAGAATTCCGTTTCCCTTTCCGTGTATGACAGAAAAATTCTTAAATGAGTTTATCATGCACAAGTCAATCTGATGTTCAAGGCTCTTTAGGGCTTCTTCGCTCCTCATTCCCAAAAGTCTAAGTTCAAATTTGGGTTTTTCTTCCGAAACGATTATGGTGTTTCCGCCTAAGATTTTGTTTTCATTCTGCTTTGTAAGCGCAAGGTTTGATTCCGCCACCGTCATCTTTACGGAACCAAACTGAACCGACCACACATGGGGCTTTACTTCTTCAAGAAGTGTTCCCTCTGCTTTTGTCGCCTTTGAAACAACCTGCGCACCCTTTTCAAAAACAAGGGGTTTCTTTTGAACTTTTTTTGCGCTTGCCTCAGGTACGCTTGCCTTTGCAAATGCCTCTGCATTGGAAAGTCGTTTTTTTGTTTTTCTAGTGCCAGAACTTTTGTGGCTTCCTGCCGAAGAAAGTCTGATTCCGTTTGCAAGAACCTTCTGCTTCTGTTCTTCTGCAAGAGAACGGGCCTCGTCTTTTTGTGCCGTAAGATTTTCTATTTCCTTTTCTTGGGCTTCAACATCAGAAGTAATTTCGTTAATGAAGTTTCTTACAGAAAGAGTTTTTTCTCTGGTGATTTCTCCTTCGCGGATTTCCCTTACAAGGTTTTCAAGTTTGCTTCGAGTTTCTCTTACGAATGCACGGCTTTCCCTTTGTTCTTCTTCCTTAAGGGCAAGTTCCTTTTCCTTTACGGCTTCCTCTTTTTCTAGCAACTTTAGCTTTTGCTTTTCCAGATTGAATTTGTTTTCTTCCTGCTCGCTTATGAGTGCGTCAAGTTCGGCATGTTTTTTTCCAAGGCCTTTTATAAGTTCGCTTACATCAGCCTCGTTTGAGTCAATGTATTTTTTTGCCGCCGCCACAACATGTTCTGGAAGTCCAGAGTTTAGGGCAATGTCCAAAGCGTGACTTTCTCCGGGAATGCCCATGACTATGCGGTAAGTGGGACGGAGTGTGTCCGCATCAAATTCTACGCTCGCGTTTATGCACTGCGGTCTAGTGTATCCGTAGTTTTTTAAAATGCCGTGATGGGTTGTTACCAGAATGAGTGACTGCCTTTCAATCAGTGTGTCCAATGCGGCCATGGCGATTGCTCCGCCTTCATGCATGTCAGTTCCGCTTCCCAGTTCATCTAAAAGTATAAGAGAGTTTTTGTCTGCATGATTTATCATTTCTGCAATGTTCTTCATGTGGCTAGAAAATGTGCTTAGGGATTCGTCTATTGACTGGTCGTCTCCAATGTCTGCAAACACTGAAGAAAAGACAGGAAGCCTTGTTCCTCCTTCTGCAGGAACAGGAAATCCCGCCTGATTTAAAAGAGCAAAGAGTGCTATTGTTTTTAGGGTTACGGTTTTTCCGCCTGTGTTGGGGCCTGTTATGATTAGCACTGTTTTCTGAGGCATAAATGCAACATCTATGGGAACTGCGGAATCCCCCAAGAGTGGATGTCTTGCTCTTACCAAAGTAAGGTTCTGTTCTCCTTTGCATGCTTCTGCAAAAATTCCGCCTACTGTGGTCTTCCACTTTGCCGCTGCAAATGTTTCGTCAAGAAAAAGAAGTGTCTCGTGAGCATTGCCAAAATCATATTTGTAGGGAGCAAGTTCCGCCGTTGTGCGCAGGAGAATTTTTCTTATGGCAGCCTGCAATTTAAATTCAGCCTGAACAAGATTGTTGTTTGCCCTAACGGCTTCTTCTGGTTCTATAAAAACTGTTTGCCCAGACGCGCTTACTTCATGCACAATGCCGTGAATGTCTCCCCGTCTGTCTGCACGCACTGCAAGGAGTTGCCTTCCTGACTTTAACGCTGGAACCTTTGACTGCAGAGAAGAACCCAGTGAAGAGTCTGCTGTGTAGCGCTTTATTGCAGCGTCTATTTCTTTTTGCGCTCTTATAATCTGCGCTCTTATTTCCTGAAGTTCTGGCAGGTCTCTCATCTGACCGTTCGCATCTAGTACGGAAAAAATTATTCCCTCAGCATTTTTTAAGTCGGGAATCTCTGAGCAGGTAAGGGCAATGCCGGGAATATCAAGTTCTGCCAGTGCATTTTTTATAGACTTTTGCAGCGAAAGGACACATGAGCAGAACTGACCCAATGCATAAAGTTGTTCTGTTGTAAGTGAGGAACCTTCTGTTTCAAAAACAGGAAGTAGATGATGAATGTCTGGCACATAGGTAATGGGGTCTTTTTTTTGCGCGTCAAGATAAACGCTCCATTCCCTTCCGAAAGACTTAAGTTTTTCTATGACCGCATTGTCGTCGCAGGGTTCTCGGCTGTTGACCCTTTCCCTGCCTTCTTCCGTTTTTGCGAAACTGGAAATTTTTTCCCTTATGCGGTAGAACGAAAGTTCTCTTGCAATCCGTCCTGTAAGAAATTCCTTCATGTCTAGTCCAGTGCCTTTATCAAATCAAGGGGGAAGTCTATGAGACTTGTGGCTCCATGCTCCAGCAGAAAGTTCCTTGGGCGGAATCCCCAGGTAACGCTTATGCATTTGAGTCCTGCATTTTTTGCCGTGGTTATATCAACATCAGAATCACCTACATAAACCGTTTCTTCCTTTGAAGTTCCAAGAAATTTCATGACTGAAAAAACTGAATCGGGGTAGGGCTTTCTTCTTATGCCTTCGCTTTCTTTTTCTCCTACAGAGGCTTCTGGCTTTACAAAGTCGCTGAAGAAGATGGTGCTAAGTTCCTTTACCTGCTCGTCGGGCTTGTTTGAAATTATTCCCATAAGGATATTCTTTTGCTTTAAGTTTTGCATGGCTTGGAGAATTCCTTCGTAGGGTTTTGTTTTGTTGCGTGAGCATTTTGCATATGCGCTGTGGGCCGCTTCGTACACCTGTTCAAAAATGGGATTTTCTTTTCCCTGAGGAACAATTTGTTCCACGAGACGCCTGAATCCGTTTCCAACTGCTAGTCTGATTTCTTCTACGGATTTTGTTGTGTAACCGAACTGCTTGAGTGCTTCGTTGCATCCGTCGGTAATGTCTTCCAGTGTGTTAAGGAGGGTTCCGTCTAAATCAAAAAGTACTGCCTTTGTCTTCATGGGGTTAATATACTGCAAATGTGGGGCTTTTGCAAACAGGTTACACTCTTGCAAGAATTTTGCTGGCAGTGAAAATGGGCTCTCGGGAAAAACAGTCTGACAAAACGGCTTCCGCGCTACGCTTGTGCAGATGTTTTGCCAGCCTGTTTTTTCCTACGCCCATTTTCACTGCCAGCAGGCTTCTTTGCAGTCCTTTTCCGCTTACGCCTGCTTTATTTGCTCGGTCCTCTTTGCAGACAGATTTTCCTACGCCCATTTTCACTGCCAGCAGGCTTCTTTGCAGACTGTTGCCGTCTTTTGCAAATGCACAGCCTTTTAGCCTATTCGCGGTATGGCTTTGTAAACTTGTAGTATTGGGGAGCCTTGTAGTCTATGTGCCAGGAGCCGTTGTAGAATCCGTTTTCGTTTGCAGTGGGGCTTATAAAAAGTACTCTTAGCTGGCTGTCTTCGGTGTTGTAGGTATATGTGTTTGAAATCCAGTCGCTTCCTGTGTGGGGAAGGGATGAGTCATAGGGATTCTGCTTTTCCAAAGGCGTGTAAAAAGTAAGGCGGTAGATTCCCGGGTTAAAGTAAATGTGCATTATCATTCCGCCTGAAAGATACAGCCTGTTCTGGTAAGAGTGTATTTCCTTAGGTGCGCTGTACCATGCGTACCATGCTCTGGCAGCCGTTTGTGTAACATCGTTTCCCTCTTCGTCTTCTATTTTAAGGTAGCAGTTTATCTCGTTTATTGAGCCTGAATTTGCAGGACGGTAGAGGATAAGGGCATAAACCTGTGCGGAGGCCAGTAAGGCCAAAATCAGCATGAGCGTTTTTTTCATCAGAAACCCCTTTCCTAAAGTGTCGGCATCTTCTTCATGCTGTTGTACATTTTTCTTCTTATCAATATAATAGACTGAAATTAAATTTTTTGAGGTTGATTTTATGGAAGAAGTTCGTGTTAGATACGCACCATCTCCAACTGGATTGCAGCATATTGGTGGAGTTCGTACGGCCCTCTTTAACTATCTTTTTGCAAAGTCAAAGGGCGGAAAATTCATCTTGCGTCTGGAAGACACAGACCGTACTCGTTTTGACGAAGCCTATGTAAAGAATCTGTACGACACAATGGCTTGGCTGGGCATTGACTGGGACGAAGGTGGCTCTAAGGGCGGAGAATATGGCCCCTATGTTCAGAGTGAGCGTTTTGAGCTTTATAAAAAATATGCGGAAGAACTTGTTCAGAAGGGTGAAGCCTATTACTGCTTCTGCGATGCGGAAAGACTTGAGCGCATAAGAAAAATTCAGACCGAAAACAAACTGCCGCCTGGATACGATCGCAACTGTCGCCATCTTACCCCTGAAGAAGTAAAGGCAAATCTTGATGCTGGAAAACCCTATGTAATCCGCCTTAAGGTTCCCATGGAAGGTGAGACAAAATTTACAGACCATCTTTTGGGAGACATCATCTGGAAGAATGAAGACATAAGTCCTGATCCTGTCCTTCTTAAAAGCGACGGATTCCCAACATACCATTTGGCAAACATTGTAGATGACCACCTTATGAAGATAAGCCATGTTATGCGCGCTCAGGAGTGGATTCCCTCTACGCCTCTTCATGTTCAGATGTACCGTGCCTTTGGCTGGGAGCATCCTGAATTTTGCCATCTGCCTATGGTAAACGGCTCTGACGGTAAAAAACTTTCAAAGCGTCATGGTTCTACTTCTCTTAACGAATTCCGTGCCCGCGGTTATCTTCCTCAGGCAATTGTAAACTATGTTGCCCTTCTTGGCTGTTCTTATGAAGAGGGCAAGGACATGTACACTCTAGAGGAACTGGGTAAGGCATTCCGTCTTGAACATTTGAACAAAGCGCCTGCCGTTTTTGACTACAAGAAACTTGAGTGGTACAACGGTCAGTACATCCGTGCAATGAGCGATGAAGAACTTTATAAGTGGACACTTCCCTTTATTACTGGAACTGGCGATGCCACTCTGGAAATAAATCCCGAAAATCCCCAGCCAAAACCAAATGTTGGACCTGAGTTTAGCGGTGTAGCATTGGGAGAAGACGGTGAGCCCTACTGCGTGGACAGCAGCATGAACATGACAAGTGAGCAAGTAAAGGATTCTCTTATGCGCCTTATGCCCCTTATTAAGGAGCGCCTTAAGTTCCTTACAGATGCTGCCGAGATGGTTCACTTCTTGTTTACGGAGCCAGAGGTTCCTGCAAAAGAAAACATCATCCCCAAAAAACTGGACGAGGCAAAGACAAAGGAAGTTCTTGAAACCGCAAAGGACTTTGTTTCAAAGATTTTTGGCATGAGCCACGAGGATGCAGAAAACCTTGCAAAAACTTACGCTGAAAATCTTGGAATAAAGTTGGGTGACTTTATGATGCCACTTCGCATGGCTGTAACGGGAAGCAGGGTAAGTCCTCCTCTTATCGGAAGCATTTGGATTTTGGGAAAGGAAAAGTCTCTTTCCAGAATTGAACGAACCCTTGCAACATTCTAAGGAATTGTTTTATGAAAGACAGGATTTATTTGAACGATGACTGGCAGTATTCTCCTGCCTTTGATGCAAAAATGTTGGGCTCTGCCTTTAAGGGGCAAATGGAAAGCGTAAGGCTTCCCCATACTGTTGCGGTAACTCCCTTCAATGCATTCAGTGTAGATATGTATCAGAAGGTAAGCGCATACAGAAAGCTCTTTAAGACAGAAGAAACCTGGAAGGGAAAGAAGGTGCTTCTTACACTAGAGGGCGCTGCACATCAGGCCGAAGTTTTCTTAAACGGAAAATCTCTTGCCGTGCATAATTCAGGCTACACTGCCTTTACAGTTGACCTTACAGAACATCTTGCAAAGGGCGCAAAAAACAATGTGCTTGTGGTAAAACTGGACAGCCGCGAGTCTTTGGACTTTCCTCCCTTTGGCTATGTGGTTGACTACATGACTTACGGCGGAATCTACCGTGATGTGTATCTCGAAATAAAAAATCCTGTCTTCATAGAGGATGTTTTTGTAAAGACAAAGCAGAATCACTTTACTTCAGAAGTAACGCTGAACTCTGACCAAATTCCCGAAGGATATTCCTTAAGGCAAAAAATCGTAAAGGTTGGAGAGTCAAAGGTAGAACCTTCTGCAGAAATTGCATGCGGAATTACGGGGCAAAAAATTCTTACCGCTTCCGATGCCGCACCTGTAGAACTGTGGAACATTGAAAGCCCCGTTCTATACAATCTGACTAGTGAACTTCTTAACGAAAAGAACAAGGTGGTGGATTCAAAAACTGTTCGCTTTGGATTTAGGGATATTAGGTTTGACCAAACGGGATTTTATCTTAACGGTAAGAAAATTAAAATCCGCGGACTTAACCGTCACCAGAGTTTTCCCTATGTTGGTTACGCAATGCCAAGAAACATGCAGAGGGAAGACGCCGACATTCTTAAGTTTGAACTTGGACTTAACGAGGTTCGCACATCCCACTATCCCCAGAGCCAGCATTTTATAGACCGCTGTGACGAAATTGGTCTTTTGGTCTTTACCGAAATTCCCGGATGGCAGCACATTGGAGCAGAGGCATGGCAGGAGCAGGCCCTTGAAAATGTAAGAGAAATGGTAATGCAGTACAGAAATCATCCTTCCATTTTTCTGTGGGGAGTCCGCATTAACGAAAGTCAGGACAATGATGAACTGTATACAAAGACAAATGCCCTTGCTCATGAACTTGACGACACTCGCGTAACAGGTGGCGTAAGGTTCCTCAAGCACAGCAGTTTCCTTGAAGATGTCTATACCTACAACGACTTTTCTCATACCGGAGACAACGACGGTGTGTTGCACAAGGACAAAGTTACAAAGAGCAACAAAGGCTACATGGTTACGGAATACAACGGACACATGTTCCCTACAAAGTCATTTGACTGCGAGGCCCACAGAACCCAGCATGCAGAACGACACGCAAAAGTTTTGGATACGGTTGCTTCCTACGACGAAATTGCTGGTGCCAGCGGATGGTGCGCCTTTGACTACAACACTCACAAGGACTTTGGTTCTGGCGACATGATTTGTTACCACGGTGTAATGGACATGTTCCGCAATCCTAAACTTGCGGCAGCGGTTTACAAAAGTCAGGAAGAACCTTCTGTAGTAGGCGATGTTCTTGAGGTAAGTTCCTCCATGGACATTGGAGAGTATCCTGGCGGAGTTAAGGGTGATGTGTGGATTTACACAAATGCCGACTGCGTAAAAATGTTTGTAAACACGATTTTCATAAAGCAGTACACAAGGGAAGATTCTCCATACAAGAATTTAAGGCACGGACCCATTCTTGTTGACGACTACATTGGAAGCCGCCTTGTAAACGAGGATCACATTCCTGCAGAAAAGGCAGAGACAGTAAAGCGTCTGCTTCACGCAATTTCCAAGTACGGAGAAAAAAATCTTCCTCTGGGCATAAAGATAAAGGCTCTTCCTCTGTTTGCAACAGGAGTTATAAACCGGGCATCAGTTACTGCACTGTATGGAAAGTACATAGGCAACTGGGGCGGACAGACAATTACTTACCGCTTTGAAGCCTACCGCGACGGAAAGCTAGTAAAGACAGTCATAAAAAGTCCTGGACGCCCTGTAGGCATAAAGGCAGTGACCAGCCGTGACATTCTTGTGGAAGGAAATTCTTACGATGTAGCGGCAGTGCATCTTACAGCCTGTGACGAAAACGGAAACATAAATCCCTTCTATCAGGAAGCGGTTACTCTTAAAACCGAAGGTGCCCTTGAACTGATAGGACCTTCTGCTGTTTCTCTAAAAGGTGGAATGGCAGGCACATATGTGCGAACCCTTGGCAGAGGAGGAAAGGGTGCCCTTGTCGTAACCGATGTTATGGGTAACGAACTTAAGGTTCCCTTTACGGTTAAGGTGCAGCGGTAGCCTGATGTAAGATTTGCTTATTCCTTTGCGTCAGGATTTGCGGCAAACCATTCCTTCCAAGCCTTGTTAACTGCCGAGGTGTACTTCTTCTTTGCGCTGTCAGATATGAAGGATGCCTTGAATCCATTTAGGATTATGGTCTTTATTTCGTCCAGTGTAAAATTCAGTTTGGAGTAGAGGTTCCAGTATTCGTCTATGAGGGAAACTCCAAAGAAAGCTGGGTCGTCAGTGTTTACTGTTACGAAGCAACCTGCGTCGTAAAGTGCACGGATGGGATGGTCTTCTATGCGGCTTACGATTTTTTTTGTAAAGGTGTTGCTAGTGGGGCAGATTTCGAAGGGAACCTGAGTCTTTGCCATTTCCTTTACAAGTTCAGCATCCTGTGCTGCCGTAATTCCGTGACCTATTCGTTCAGCCTTAAGAAGGTGAAGGGCGTCTTTTATGGACCAACTTTCTACATCTTCGCCAGCGTGTGCAACTACATGAAGTCCTGCTTTTCTGGCCTTTGCAAACACCCGTTCAAAATCTTTTGCAGGACCTTTTGATTCTGCTCCCCCCAGTCCTATTCCCAAAATGTAGGGATTGTTTTCCTTAAGGGTAAGGTTTAAGTTGTTCATGGCGTTTTCTTCGCCGAAGGTTCTGCTTACATCCACAAGGAGGCGCATGGTGCGGTTTGTATTTTTTTGGATTTCCTTTATGCTTTGGGTAATGCTCTGAATCATTTCGTGGAAGTCAAATCCGCGCTTTATGAATGAAGAAGGTGCAAAGAACAGTTCAGTGTAAACAATGTTGTTGTCGTCAAGGTAGGTTTGGATGTCATCAAATACTATTTTAAGTGCGTCCACGGAAGAAATGTAAGACTGTACTTTAAGGAATGACGCAATGAATCCGTTAAGGTCGTTGTAGTCAAAGAGTTCCTTAAGCTCTTCCGAGGTCATGGCCTTTCCCTGACTTACCTTGTAGAGTTTTTTTATTGTTTTGCGTGACATTACAGCTTCGCTATGCAGATGGATTTCTGCTTTTGGAACTGCCTTTAATAAACTGTAAAATTGCTTCTTATTCATATTACCTTAAATTATAGCACAGTTGTCTTTAGTCGGCAAGTGAAAAATGGAAAATGTGGGTGACAAGTGCATTCCCATATAGAATTTGGAAGACGCTTGACAGCCCAAAGGCTTTTCTCTATTGTTTTAAAAAGAGGATATTATGGCAAACAAAATTTATGCTGGCAACTTAAGTTATTCAACTACAGAAGAAACTTTAGGCTCTCTGTTTTCTCAGTTTGGAGAAGTGGTTTCTTCTGTCATCATAAAGGACAGGGAGACTCAGCGCTCCAAGGGTTTTGGCTTTGTGGAATTTGCTGATTCCGCTTCTGTGTCAAAGGCAATAGATGCCCTTAACGGCAAAGAGGTTGACGGACGCAAAATCCGCGTAAGTGAAGCACAGGAAAAGGCTCCTCGCCCAAGGAACTAGCGCTTATGGGATTTCTTCCGCCAGAATTTTCACAGTTCATTGCACCAGATGCCGACAGGGCAACATTCATTCAGGAATGGCTTGATGCTCGTGGTGTAAAAAGTGCAAGGACTGTAATTGACGGAAAAAATCACATTCTAGTGCAGTTTGACAAGTCGGCTTACAATCCCCAGTTTAAAATCAAGACAGTCATAGCCCACTACGACAGAGTTTCGGGAAGTCCCGGTGCCAACGACAATTCGGCGGCGGTCTGGAGCATAATGAACTGGGCAGTGCGACTTTCTTCTTTTGCAGGGGAACACAATGTGCGCATTTTCTTTACCGATGGTGAAGAACTTGGCTGGACTACAGGAGTTTCTGAACAGGGGGCTTTTGGCATAGCAAATGTCTTTAAAAGACTGGGCATAACCAACGATGACATTTATGTCTTTGACGCCTGCGGAAGGGGAGAAGTGTCAGTCCTTTCCAAGCATTCTTTTCCTCCAAAAACAGCAAAATCATTCCTTTCAAAATTTACAGACCTCTTTGACCGTACGCAAAACCTTCTTTCCCATGCAAACCCCGGAAGATGGATGTGTCTTCCCGTACCCTACAGCGACAACGCCTCTTTTCTTGCCTGCGGACTTCCTGCCGTAGCCATAACCATGCTTCCAGCAGAAGAGGCTTCCCTTTACGCCAGATCCCTCATGACGGACAAAAATCTTGAGGCTGCCGTAATGAACCGTGAGTCGACAAAACAGGAGCGGCTTTCCGGTCAGATGGTGGAATACTCCTACAAGGAACGCATACCTTACACCTGGCGGCTTTTTCATACCCAGTTAGACAACGAAAATTCTCTAAGCCAACAGAGTTTTATAGCAATGGAAGGCATTTTGAACGAACTGGCCCTTAGCAGAACTCCGGCCTAATTAAACCAGTCATATTTCCGCAAAAAAAGCAAAAATTTTCCTTGACAGATGGCCATTCTCATGTGATAATTTATTTATCAATGTGATAGTAATACTCTCATGTTGAATGGAGGCAATGATGGACATTTCGGGAATTTTCCATAAGGAAGAAAATCTGCCCTTAAGCGTGGAGCAGTGCAGTTCCTTCCACAGGTGCAGTTATGCCATGCTGCAGCCTAGCGAAGAGCCTGACAAAGAAAACCTGCTCTTTGCAACCGCACAGATTGACGACCTTATCAAACTGGTAAAACGACCCGAGCAGATTAAAAACTGCATTGCTAACGACTTTGCCTTTTACGGTTCTGGCTGGCAGTCATGGGGCTTTGGCGGAGAAATTGAATGCGGAAAATATCAGAAGGAATACATTCCCATCATTCCCCAGTGGAAGCAGTACATTACCTTTCCCGGAAAACCTTCTTCTCTGGTTCCAAAAGAAAAACTCCTTAAGGGGCAGTTCATAATCTACCTTAGGTGGGGCACGACATATATGGTAATTGCATCCACAGGAAATGCTTCTCCTGCCTACAATGAAGTTCGTCCACGCCCTGCTGAAGAATTTAAAGAAGATTCCCGTAACAAGGTGCTTCCTCCAGTTCAGTTTTTTGTGGACAGAAATACCCGTACCCTTTACTGCACCGCATACTCTGATGGAAAAAAATGGCGAGCTGGAGAAAGAATTGCAGAAATAACAATTTTTGTGGCATACAATTACTTTGCTCTTAAAAACGGAATTGCAGCCCTGTTTGGCTCTTCTGAAAGTCCTCGCATGCAGCAGTTGGAATTTCTTAACTGTGCCTATGACGACCGCATCAGAAGAATCTACACTGCAGGATGGGAAAGTTGGTACAATCACTATGCAAACATTGACAGCAAACTTATTGCTGCAGATTTGGAAAATCTTTCCAAGACGGATAACCTTATAAACCTGCACTGTATTCAAAGAAACCGTCCCGTTGTGTTCCAGGTTGATGACGGCTGGGAAAAGGCCTGCGGACAGTGGGAAGTTGACGAAAACCGTTTTCCAGAAGGTATGACCACCCTTGCTTCCTCAATCGAAGAAAAGGGATTTATTCCGGGGCTTTGGCTTGCACCCTTTATTGTGGACTGGAGAAGTTCCATTGCAAAAAATCACCGAGACTGGATTCTTAGAGACAAAAAGGGTAAGCCTATTCCTGCAGGATTCCATCTTCTGTGGGGCGCTCCCTTTGGAAAAGACCAACCTTCAAAGCCCTATTCTTATTTCTGCCTAGACTTAAGCAATGATGAAGTTGTGGACTATCTTGCCAGAGTTATGGATACCGTTGTAAACAAGTGGGGATTCAGATACCTTAAACTGGACTTTCTCTTTGCGGGAATGATTGACGGTGTGTTTAAAAACGGAGGTGCCGCCTATCAGTGGTACGATCGTGCAATCAGAATGATTACCGCAATAAAAGAAAACCGCAATTCTCAGCCTGTGGCATATTTGGGCTGCGGACTTCCCCTTGAGTCTTCGTTTAACCAGTTCCCCCTTTCAAGAATTGGACCCGACACTCGCGAGGCATGGGATACCAACTATCTTCGTAGGGCACACTTTTCTGCAAGGGCAGGAGCATATGCAAACCTTCAGAGCACCATAGGACACGCCTTCTGGAACAAGAGTGTTTACCTTAACGATGCCGATGTTGTTTTCATGCGCTATGAAAACATTTCCCTTACCGACACAGAAAAGGAACTTATTGCCCTTACCGACTACATGTTCTCAAGCCAGCTTATGCTTTCTGATGATCCGGTAAAATTTAACAGCGCAAGTGAAGGCTTCTTTACTAACCACATTGAAAACCTGTTTAAAATTCTGCGCGAAACGGAATGGGCCGTGCTTAACATGACTGATGAAACCTACTGCGTGTATTCAAAAAACCTTCGCTTTGTAGGATTTATAAACCTGTCGGACAAGCCTGTTCCCCTTCATGACGGTCAGATTCATGACGAACTGGGACTTAACGGAGTAAGCGACAGTACTGCATACGAACCGCTTCTTCTGCATGCAACAAAAACCAAGAACGGCTACCTTATGGAAAAACATTCTCTAAGCCTGTGGGAATTCCAAAGGGCAAGCATCTAATTAAACTTTAAAATACTTATGGAGGAAAATATGAAAGACAGAAGTTCTGTAATTTTTGGAAATCAGATTGACAGGGCAACAATTAAAAAGGCTGCCAAGACTCAGAAGAAATTCCTTAGGAAGTTTGGAGACGACCGCTCAACTCCCTATCATCTTGCAGCTGTAGACAACGAAGTTCTTACTCCCGTTATGGGCGTCAAGGTTTTAAAGCTTTCAGACAATCCCCTCGAAACTCTTCCAGAAAAATGCGTCATCATAGGAAACATCCGCATGGGATTTGGACACTACCGCATTTCTATGGCAATGGCTTCCTGCGCACATGCAATGGGATACACTCCGCTTTGGCTTGATCTTAATTCTTTCCCCGAAACAACTTGCACAAAAATAATCAGTTCCCAGAACGAACTGTATTCCTTGGGTTCTCGCCTTTCCCAAAAGTTCAAACTCTTTAACAAACTTGTCTGGGATCCTTTAAACTACGAAGGCTTTAAAAAACTTTCCTACAATGCAGGCGACCAAAAAAATGCAGAGCTTATGGTTCCTCTTTTTACTGACATTCCCAAAGATGTTCCCTATATTGCAACTCATGTGTGGCCTTCTCAGGCGGCAGTTCATGCAGGCCTTACCCATGTGGTAAATGCAATTCCAGACAACTGGCCCATGGCACTTCATCTTTCGGAAGGGGCGTTGCACACCATTCAGACTCCATCTTCCTACATAGGCTACAGAACCCTTGCAGGATTTGACGAAAAGCGAACCCTTAACCCCATGGGAGAAAATGACATTGTCTATACAGCCCACTATGTTGACGATGAACTTGTACAGAACATAGAAAAAGACTGTGCCGCAAGAATTGACCGTCTGCAAAATGGAAAGCCACTCCGCTTCCTGCTTAGCATTGGAGGAGCCGGTGCCCAGGGAGACTATTTTGCTTCTCTTATAAAGACACTTGTTCCCTACATAAAGCAGAACAAGGCGACCCTTTATCTTAACATAGGCGACTATGCCAATGTGTGGGACATGTTCAGACAGAAGATATCAGGCATTGAAGAACTGGCAGTCCTTCATTTTGACGACTGGGCAAAGACAACTGAATTTGTAAACTCAGCCCTTGCAGATTCTTCCTGCGAAAAGCCCCAGTCAAAGGGAATTCATGTGTTCTGCCACAAGAATATTTTTGCGGCTGTGTATGCCACGAACCTTCTTATGCGTGCCTGTGACCTACTTATGACAAAGCCTAGCGAGCTTGCATTCTATCCTGTTCCCAAACTGATGATTCAGCATGTGGGCGGTCACGAGAAGTGGGGCGCAATCCGAAGTGCAGAAGTTGGCGACGGTACTCCTGAGTGCTATTCTCTTGATTACGCCATGTTCATGATAAGGCAGTTTGCAGAAAAGCCTGATATGCTCATTCAGATGAACAATGCAATAATTGCAAACAAAAAATCTGGCTTGTACAACGGAGCCTATCACGCGGTAGAGCTTGCCGCAGGAATTACTCCTCTTGACGGAAAAGGCTCAAGGTATGCATATGCAGGCCGCTGAAAAACACAGAAAGGAACTTGAATCCCTTAAGGCTTCCAGAATACGGCACATAATAGAATGCTCTTACAACCTGTTTGCCGAAAAGGGATTTGACCTTGTTACCATGAACGAGATTGCAAGCGTCTCTGAAATAGGAGTGGCGTCCCTGTACAGATATTTTTCTACCAAGGAAGATTTAGCTATCGAGTGCGCCATCTATGCATGGTCAAAGCAGAATGATTTTTTTAGGGAATACTACACTTCCCCTGAGTACGATTCTCTTGCGGGATTTGAACAGCTTAAGGCTCTTCTTAACGCTTTTCCCCTTGCTTATGCAAAGAACGAACAGTTCTTCCGCTTCATCTATTACTTTGATGCGTTTGTGCATCGGCAGAATGTTTCCAAGGAACGGCTTGCGGAATACGAAAAGGGAATTGCAACTGTAGGTCAGTTGGTGCTTTCTGCACTTGAAAAAGGTGAAGGCGACGGTTCTGTAACATATTCAGGACTTAAAAAACTTAATCCCAAAATCAGGCGTAGCGAAGTCTACTTTACCGTGACACATTCGCTTTTTAGCATGGTGCAGAAGATGTCCCTTTCTGGGGATATGCTTACTATGGATTTGGAAGTAATGCCCGAGCAGCAGATTGCGCTGTTGGTGGAAGTTATTCTGAACGCCATAAAATAAAATAGTCTTATATAGAAGGAGGTTTGTCATGAAAGCATTGACAAAAGGAAAAATCTGGCTGTTCGCAATAGGTCAGTTTGGTTGGGCGCTTCTTTCTGGGTTGATTGGAAGCTGGCTCGTAAGTTTTTATCTTCCCAGTGACGAGGCAATTGCAAGCGGTCAGGTGGTGCTTATTCCCCAAGGTCGCGTTATTTTGGGAATCCTTACCGTAATTGGTGGCATTACTGCATTGGGACGCCTATTTGATGCGGTAACCGACCCTCTGGTTGCCTCCCTTTCTGACAAGTGCAAGTCTAAGGACGGAAGGCGAATTCCTTTCTTAAAGTGGGCGGCTCTTCCCTTTGCAATTACAACAGTGCTAGTCTTCTGGGCACCCTTTGATGCAACGGTTGGTTCAGGAAGCATTTTAAATTCAATCTGGGTATGTGTAATGGTTCTTGCTTACTACTTCTGCATTACACTTTACTGCACTCCATACACGGCATTATATTCCGAAATTACCCATACAGAAAAGGAAAGAATGCTTGCCTCATCTGCAATTTCTCTTACATTCATTGTGGGTACTGCAATAGGTTATCTTGGACCCATGGTTTGGGGCGCCCTTACTCCTGTTCTTGGAAGCCGCATGCTTGCAATCAGAATTACATTTGTAATTTTTGCAGCGGTTGCTCTTGTGTGCATGTATGTTCCAGTCTTTGCAATAAAGGAAAAGGATTATGTTACAACCCAGCCTTCACAGGCTAGCATGATGCAGTCCCTTGGAAAGACTTTTAAAAATCCTTCATTCAGGGTTTTTGTTGGTTCAGATGTTTTCTATTGGATTGGACTTACCATGTTCCAGACAGGAATCCCTTACTTTGTTACATCCCTCTTAAAACTTCCCGAGGCATTCCAGTCAATGTTCCTTGTGCTTATGACTGCCATTTCACTTTTGTTCTATGTTCCCATCAACGCAATTACTGCAAAAGTGGGTAAGAAGAAAATGGTCGTCTTTGCATTTGCAATGTTTACGCTTGTGTTTGCATTCACTGCATTTACACAGGGCTCAGCAGAGGGGGCTTCTTTAATCAATACTCCTTTTGGAGCGGCTTCTTTAAGTCAGCTTGTTCAGGGACTGATTATGATTGTATGCGGTGCTCTTCCTATGGCAATCTTTGGCATTCTTCCTCAGGCAATGGTTGCGGACTGTGCGGAATACGATTCAAGGCTTACTGGCGAAAGCAGGCAGGGCATGTTCTTTGCGGCAAGAACTTTCTGCATGAAGTTGGGACAGGCTCTTGCCATGGTGATTTTTACTTCACTTGCAACACTGGGCGTAAACAAGGTTACTGGTGTAAACTCTGGAAGCGGTTACCGCATTGCTGCTCTTGCTGCTGCAATACTCTGTGCCGTTGGCGGAATAATCCTCCTCTTCTACAACGAAAATAAAGTGCTTGGCAAAACCGAGCAGGCTGCCTCATGACATCTGGTAATGAAGCGTTTTGACTTAAGGGCGGAAAAATCTGAGCGACTGGACATCTTCCTTCGCCGGGTTCTTCCGCCTCTTGTAAATTCTCAAATCTCAAATAGCAAGATTCGCAGGTTGATTGTTGCAGGCACCGTAAGCGTAAGTGGCAGACAGTGCCGCCTTCCTTCTTTTGTTCTTCGCGGAACAGAATCCGTCACCGTAAGCGTAGATGAAGACAGACTCTTTTACGAAAAGCAGCCTGATGACATTTTGTTTACGCTGACCGAAAAAGATCTGCTTTACGAAGATGATTATATTATTGTTGTAAACAAGCCAGCCTTTATTTCTACGGAAGAAACCGTGGTAAAGGGTAGGGCAAATCTTCATCAGTGTGTGGTGGACTACCTTTGGAAAAAAAATCCTTCCCTTAGAAATCCTCCATATGCTGGAATAATGCACAGACTTGACAGAGAAACAAGCGGAGTTATTCTGTTCACAAAATCCCGAAGTGCAAATGCAGGCATACACGGTCAGTTTGAATCTCATACTGTCATAAAAAAATATCGTGCCGTATGTGCTCCTGCAAAAGCTGCTCTTACCCTGCCAGATGAATTTTCAGTACGCCTTACCATGGGACGCATAAGCGCAAAGTCTTCCCAGTGCAAAATGGGTCTGCTTTCTCCTTCAAAAGGCGGACAGGATTCCCACACTGATTTTAAAGTCTCTTCTTTTAATAACGGGCTTTATTATGTTGACGCCCTGCTCCATACAGGAAGGATTCATCAGATTAGGTTTCATCTTTCACAAAAGGGCTTTCCCATTCTGGGCGACACTTTGTACGGTGGACGCACCTACGAAAGAATTATGCTCCATTCTTACTCCCTTACTTTTGTACATCCCATTAGCGGCAAAGAGATGACTGTAACTGCACCTTTGCCACAAGGCTTTGCTCCATAAGAACAAAGAATGAACTGACCCCAAATTTTAGGACAGTTTAAGCAGCAACCTCGCTTGGAGTTTT